>NZ_JAAGPK010000046.1:0-50195 GCF_017104685.1 Burkholderia sp. Tr-20355
CCACGCCGGCGCGCGCGCCGCGGCGCGGGCGCCGTCGCGACGATACGCTCGACCAGCGACGGCGCGGGCGGTGCGACCGTGTCGCACGCGAGCCACGCATCGAGGTCGGCCGCGTCGTCCAGCGCCAGCAGCGCTTCGCGCGGGTTCGCCTGCGCCCATGCTTCGGCGGCCGCTCGCTCGCCGGCCGGCCAGCGCCGCGCGTCGGAGCCGTACGCGGCGACGATGGTACGAAATCGTTCGGGTGTCATCGCTTGTCCTCGCTAGGTGGGTCGCCGGCCAGCTGCGCGCGCAGGTTGCGCCTCGCACGGGCAAGCAGGCTTTCCAGCGCATCGACGGTGATGCCCATCAGGTTGGCCGCTTCCACATTCGACATTTCCTGATAGTACTGGAGCACCAGCGCTTCCCGCTGCCTCGGCGGCAACGCGGCCAATGCCTGCCGCACGCGCGCGTCGCGCGAACGCAACTCCGCATGCGCGGCCGGCTCCGGTTGCGTGTCGGGCACGTCCGGCAGCGTATCGACGGGCTCCTCGCGGCGGCCGCGCAACCGGTCGTAGCAGAGATTCAGCACGACGCGATGCAGCCACGTATCGAAGCGCGCCTCGCCTTCGCGCCAGCGCGGCGCATGGTTCCAGATTCGCAAGAACGTCTCCTGCGCGACGTCCTCGGCTTCGTTCCGGTCGCCGAGCATGCGCGTCGCCAATGCGAGCAGCCGCGGCAGCTTGCGCGCGACCAGCACGCGCACTGCCGATGAATCGCGCGCGCCGACGCGCGCGACGAGTTCCGCGTCCGGATCGCGGTCGTCGCGATCGTTCAACGCCGCCCGCTCCGTCTCGCGGCGCGCGGGCGCCGCCCTGTGCCGGCAGGGATACCCGCCGCCCGGCTGAAGCTCATCGTCGTGCTCTCCTTGCATGCGTCGGGCCATCACCGGACGGCGCCACGCCGACTGTTCGTCGACGCCGTGCGCATCGCACACGGCGTCGGCCACGTCCGCTTCATCGACATCCGGTTCGCGCGGCATATCGATCCTGTCTGCCGGCCGCGCGACCGGCGGCCGGCGCGCTCAATATACGACGACCGGCGCGGGCCGGTAATACACCGGTCGGGCCGGCACCACGACGCAGCCGGCCAGCACCACGGCTGCGGCCGCCAGGATCACGATGGTTCGGAAAGGCATCGCTTCGACTCATGATGTTGCATGAAGAATCCGTCGCGCCGGCACGGCGTGCCGCGCGACGTCGTACGCATCAGGCCCAGTGGCCGGGCACCCAGCGCCAGGCCGGCCCGCGCGCGGCCCAATGCCCCGGTACCCAGTGATAACCGACACGCACCACTTGCCAGTGGCCCGGAATCCACACGTAGCGCCCTTGCCGCCAGTGCCAGTGCCCCTGGTCCCAGACGT
Source organism: Burkholderia sp. Tr-20355 (assembly GCF_017104685.1). Classification (NCBI taxonomy): domain Bacteria; kingdom Pseudomonadati; phylum Pseudomonadota; class Betaproteobacteria; order Burkholderiales; family Burkholderiaceae; genus Burkholderia; species Burkholderia sp. Tr-20355. The sequence continues at coordinate 1,400 of NZ_JAAGPK010000046.1, forward strand.
AGCCCGCACGCGGCGCGGGCATCACTTCGACGCGTGGCGGCGGCGGGGCGACAGGCGCGACGATCACGGCCTGCGCGAACGACGCGGATGCCGCCAGCGCGGCCACGCAGGCCACGGCAAATCGCAATGGAACGGAAAGTTTCATGAAAGACTCCGAAGTAACGGGCATCGACCGGTTGCGGCCGTTCATGCGTTAAACGGCGCGGGCGAAGCGATTCCGTCGCGGAATCCGCAAATAAATTCCAGACGGACCGAACGGGATTCGGCGCGGGTCGGACGCCACGCCGCGCGATCGCGCGCGTATCGGCTGCCGCCCAGCCGGGTTGCGGCGCTGTCACAACGCGGCAAAACTGCCCTTCGACAATGCATGCGACCGGGATCCCGCTCGTTTCCGGTCCATGCCCCGGCCGCGCTCGCGCACGGCCCCACGGTTCCACCTCTCGCGTCCCCACCCACGAAAACACCGACCATGTCGAACCAGGACACTCTCCCTGATCAGCCGAACGAGCTGGCCGCTTCGGTATCGCGTCGCGGCTTCCTGAAACTTGCCGGCGTCTCCGGCCTCGCCACCGCCGCCGGTGGCCTCGCAGCCGCGCGCGCCGCCGCGTCGAATCCGGACGGCACGCCCGAACAGGTCCACCTGACGTGGGGCAACGACCCGGCGTCCGAGGTCGTGATCTCGTGGGCGTCGCTCGCGCCGGCCGTCAATCCGCGTGCGCGCATCGTCGCCGACGGCGAGCCGCCGCGTACCGTGCACGGCGTCCAGCGCCTGTACACCGACGGCCTGAACGGCGAAACCGTGTTCACGTACCACGCGCGCGTGCACGGGCTGAAACCCGATACGCGCTACCGCTACGAGATCACCGCCGACAACGACGGCAACGCCGCGCAGCCGTTCTCCGCCAATTTCTCGACGGCGCCGCGCGGCCGCGCGCCGTTTCGCTTCACCAGCTACGGCGATCTCGCGACGCCGAACGGCGCGTGGGTGCTGTCGTCGCCGCAAAGCCGGTTCGCGGTGCAGGCCGTCGAGCAGTTCCAGCCGCTGTTCCACCTGCTGAACGGCGACCTCTGCTACGCGAACCTGAACCCCGCGCACCAGCCCGAGGTGTGGCGCGATTTCGGCAACAACAACCAGACGTCGGCCGCGAATCGCCCGTGGATGCCGTGCCCGGGCAATCACGAGATCGAGTTCAACAACGGCCCGCAGGGGCTCGACTCGTATCTCGCGCGCTATTCGCTGCCGGAGAACGGCACGCACTTCCCGGGCCGCTGGTACAGCTTCCGCGTGAGCTCGGTGCTGTTCGTGTCGCTCGACGCCGACGATGTCGTGTACCAGGACGCCGCCGCGTTCGTCGGCGGCCCGGCGCCGCTCGTGCCGGCCGCGAGCACGGGCCGCCCGCCGATCGAACCCGGCACGTCGTTCTACGTGCGCGGCTACAGCAACGGCGAGCAGACGCGCTGGCTCGAACGCACGCTGCGTCATGCCGCGCATGACGACGACATCGACTGGATCGTCGTGCAGATGCACCAGGACGCGCTCAGTTCGTCGAAAACGGGCAACGGTTCGGACAAGGGCATTCGCGAAGCGTGGCTGCCGCTGTTCGACCGCTACGGCGTCGATCTCGTGCTGTGCGGCCACGATCACGACTACGAGCGCAGCTACCCGGTGCGCGGCTGCAATCACCGCGCGGGCGTCGACGCGACCACCGGCGAAGTGGTCGAGACGCTGCAGCCGCGTCCGGTCGGCTCGAACGACCCGGACCGCACCCGGTTCGACACGAGCCACGGCACGATCCACCTGATCCTCGGCGGCGGCGGCACCAGCGCGCCGCTCGACGTGTACGGCGAGAATCCGTCGACCGGCTTTGCGCGTGCGAAGGTGTTCACGAAGCCGAACCGGCCGGTGCCGGGCACCGCGCCGAACACGTTCGTGCGCCAGCCGGCCGATGCGCTCGAGGATGCGATCTGGTCCGCGCGCCGCGACACGGGCACCGGCTACGGGATCGCCGTGTTCGACCATGACCCGGGCAAGCCGGGCGGCCACACGACGATCACGATGCGCTACTACCACGCGCCGGGCGCCGACCAGCACCCGAGCGCGCAGTACGAACTGTTCGAAACGATCGAACTGAGCAAGAAGCGGCACGAACGGTGATCGTGCGGGCGCCCGCCGCGGCGGGCGCCGGTTGCACGGCCATCGAGGGACGGGATGCCGCGGCACGGGTTAGACTGCGCGGCTCGCCCCCCGGCCCACGAAGATGAGTTTCGAATACCGCATCCACACGATCCCGTCGGCCAACGCATTCGATGCCATCGCGAATGCGCTGCGGCAAGCGCATCGCGGCATCGACATCGATCGCAATCGACAACGGCTCGAGGTTCGGGGCGACACCGCCGGCTGGCCGCTGATCGGCCTGACGACCGACGAAGAGGGATTCTTCCTCGTCACGACGCTCGGGCCGACACGGGATGCGATGCTCGACTCGATCGGGCGCGCGTTGTCGGCGATCGGCGCCGCATGGCGTATCGACGACGCGTGATCGACTCGCGCACCCGAATCGGCCGTACACGCCAGTCCGGCTGCATCGCCGCAACGGCATCGCCCCGTTAAAATGCGCGGTTCCGTCGAAATCATCCCCATTGCATCGCCGCGCGCGATGACGACGCGCGCGAGCGGCCCCGTATCATCCGAAATCGAATTGGCATGTTGAAACAGGTAGGACGCATGAAACGCAAGAGCAGGGCAACGCTCGCCGGGCTCGGCGCGGTATTGTTATGGGCCTCGGTGGTCGCGCTCGTTCGCGGCGTCAGCGAAAGCCTCGGCGCGACCGGCGGCGCCGCGATGATCTATACGGTGGCGTCCGTGCTACTGGTGTTTTCAATCGGCTTCCCCGACCTGAGCAGGTTCCCGAAAAGCTATCTGCGCTGGGGCGGCCTGCTGTTCGTGTCATACGAGCTGTGCCTCGCGCTGTCGATCGGCTATGCCAGCAACGGGCAGCAGGCGATCGAAGTCGCGATGGTCAACTATCTGTGGCCGAGCCTCACGCTGGTCGCCGCCATCGTATTCAACAAGCAGCGCGCGAACCTGCTGGTCGTACCGGGTGTCCTGCTGTCGATGCTCGGCATCTGCTGGGTGCTCGGCGGCGACCGCGGCCTCGATCCGGCCGGCATGCTGCGCAACGTCGCGGACAATCCGCTGAGCTACGGCCTCGCATTCGTCGGCGCGCTGATCTGGGCAGCCTATTGCACGGTGACGGCGCGCCTCGCCGGCGGCAAGAACGGCGTCACGCCGTTCTTCATGCTGGTCGCCGCGGTGCTCTGGATCAAGTTCGCGATCGAAGGCGGCGGCGGCATGACGTTCAGCTTTCACGCGGTCCTGTATCTCGTGCTGGCAGCGTCGGCGCTGGGGTTCGGCTATGCGGCCTGGAACACCGGCATCATGCATGGCAACGTGACGGTCATCGTCGGTGCGTCGTACTTCACGCCGGTGCTCGCCGCCGCGCTCGCCGCGACGCTGCTGCATGCGCCGCTGTCTGTCGAATTCTGGCAAGGCGCGTTGATGGTGTGCGGCGGATCGATCCTGTGCTGGCTTTCGACGCGCAGCCGACGCAACGACAAGGCCATGCCCGTTCGGGTCGGCAAGAAGGCCGAAGGCAATTGCCACGGTTGATGCTGCCCGGCGCGATCGGCGCAAGGCCGGCCGGCAGCCGGCCGTTCCCCAAGCGCCCGCCTTCGCGCGCTAGCTTCGCGACTCCAGCGCGATCCGCACGGCGAGTCCGGCCAGCACGGTACCCATCAACCAGCGCTGGGCCGACGCCCAGAGCGGCCGCCCCGCGAGAAAGCCCGCGATCGAACCGGCCATGCACGCGATCAGCGCGTTCACGCTGACGCTCACCGCGATCTGCACGCAGCCCAGCACCAGCGATTGCGCGAGCACGCTGCCGTGGCCCGGCGACATGAACTGCGGCAACAGCGACAGATACATCACCGCGATCTTCGGGTTCGCCAGGTTCGTGACGAAACCCATCGCGAACAGCCTGACGCGGCTGTCGTGCGGCAATTGCCGGACCTGGAACGCGGAGCGGCCACCGGGTTTCAGTGCCTGCCACGCCAGGTACGCCAGATACAGCGCGCCGGCGAAGCGCAGCGCGTCGTATGCGTACGGCACGGTCATCACCAGCGCGGTGATGCCCAACGCCGCGCACAGCATGTAGAACACGAACCCCAGCGCGACGCCGCCGAGCGACACGAGCCCGGCGCGGCGGCCCTGGCAGATCGAGCGCGACACCAGGTAGATCATGTTCGGTCCGGGCGTCAGCACCATGCCGAGCGACACGAGTCCGAATGCAAACAGGGTGGGCAAGGCCGGCACGGCAATCTCCTTCGGCGCAACGATGACGAGGTCCGATCAATGTATTGCATTCCGGCAATCATCGGCATGAATAAACTGCACGTCGCCCATGAGCGCCGTTCATCGCACCGGCTGCGCGCTACCTGCCCTTTTTCGCGCGTGCGTGGATCGCCTTCCCTGCCTTCGCACGTTGTGCGTCGACGAGTTTCACGAATTCATCGGTTACCGCGTTGCCGGCCGTATTCCAGGCCAGCCGCACGGAACGATGCAGCCGCGGCGACAGTTCCAGCACGCGGCCGCCGAACGGCGTGTACGTGAGCGTGATGCGCGGCACGATCGATACGCCCATGCCGGCCTCCGCCATCGACAGAATGGTGCGCATCTCGACCACGTTGAACGCGGCCCGCAGCGGCGCGCCGCCGCGCGCGAAGTAATCCGCGATCAGCGGCCCGCATCCGGCCTTCGAAAAAATGAACGGCGCCGCGGACAACTGCCTGGCCGACACGCGCTTGCGGCCGGCGAACATGCCGTCCGCCGCCACCGCGACGAAATCCTCGTCGAGCAGCGGCAGGTTGTGCGCGAACGTCTTCGTGCCGGCCACCACGCCGACGTCGGCGGTCCCGTCATCGATCCATCCCTCGACTTCGCTGTCCGTGCCTTCGAGCAGCACCGCCGATACGCCTTCGTGCAGGCCCTTCAACGCCTCGAGCGCGGGGACGACGAACGCCAGCGAGACGCTGGGCAGCGACGCGACCACCAGCCGCCCCTCGAGCTTGCCGCGCGACAGGCTGAACTGCTGGCGCAGTACCTGCGCTTCACGGACGACGCGCTGGACGTAGGGCCACAGGCGTTCGCCCGCCGCCGTCAGGACGACCGGCTGCCGGTCACGCCAGAGCAGCTTGACCTGCGTGAGATCCTCCAGCTCGGTCAGCGCATGACTGATCGCGGACTGGCTGCGGCTGAGCCGGTCCGCAGCGGCCGTGAGCGATCCGAGTTCGACTACGGCCGCCAGGGCCTGCAACTGGGCTAGCGTCATCGGATTTCCTTGTTTCCATGACATGTACTTGCTGCATGAAGCGGCAATTCCTCATGAATTATATTGAATCGCGTCCATCGTACGGAACACCGTGCCCGCGCCACGCCGCGGTCGAGCCGGACATCGCCGGCAGCGCTCGGGTAAGATGTCCGCGCGACTCGCCGTGCCCTTGCATGCGCACCGGCCGGCAGTCGATTAGCCCGGTTGAACCACGCCGCCGCGTTGCTCATGCTCGCCGGCGCGACCTGCCGGATCGGCCCCGACATGCCACGCCATGATTCATTTCAATCTGACTGAAGGTGTACTGGTTTCCAGCCTGCAGGCGCTGTCCGTGCTCGACCTGGCCGGCATCGCCGTTGCGTTGCTGCTGGGCGGGATGGCCAAGGGCATCACGGGAATCGGCGTGCCGCTGATCGCGATGCCGATCCTCAGCCAGTTCCTGCCGATCCGGCAGGCGGTGCTGCTGCTGTCGATGCCGATCATCCTCGGCAACATTCCGCAGGCGCTGGAAGGCGGCCAGGTACTCGCGACGGCCAGGAAAATCGCCGCGCCGATCGCAGGCACCGTGATCGGCAATATCGTCGGCGTCGCGATCCTGCTGTCGCTCAATCCGGGACACGCGCAGGCGGCATCCGGTGCGCTGCTGATCGTGGCCGCGGCGCTAATGCTCGCCGCGCCGAAACTCAACCTGCCGGAAGCGTGGCAAAAACCAGTCGGGTTCGCGCTCGGCTTTGGCGCCGCGCTGATGGAAAGCATCGCGTCGGTTCCGGGGCCGCTGCTCGCGACCTACCTGATCTCGGCCGGCGCGACCGGGCGCGTGTTCACGAAGCAGATCGCGATCATCCTCGTGGTGTCGATCGTCACGCTGATCACGACGTTCAGCGGCGCCGCGCATGCGAGCGGCGCCGACCTGGCGATCTCGGCGGCGGCCAGCCTGCCGGCCATCGCCGGCATGTGGCTGGTTCGCCCGCTGCGGGACAAGATGTCGCCGAAGATCTTCCGGATGGTCGTCCTGCTGTTCGTGCTCGTCGCGGCCTCGCAGATGATCTGGAAATCGGGCGTGTTCCGGCCCGGCTCGCCTGTCGCCCAGGGCGACCACGCGCGCGCGGTCCGGCAATAGCGGGCGGCGCGCCGTCATCGATCGCGCATGCGTTCTGAAAGCTGCAAGGCGTAGTATTCGCGGACCCGGCGTATCGCCCCCACCGTCAATGCCGACGATACGCTGCCGACTGTGCTGTACGCGCGCCGATGCCGACATCCGCGCCGCCACGTTTTCAGAGGCACGAAATGGAAACCTATGTGTTGCTGGGCTGCGGGTTGGGCCTCGGCCTGTTGATCGCGATCTGGGGCATCTGGTCGCTCGGATAAGGTAACCGAGCCCGTCCATGCGCAAGCCATCCGTATGCCGCCGGACGGGAAACCGTCATTTTAAGCAATACCACCGTCGATTTCTTCGCACTCCGATCGAGTTATCCGGCGGCATCGTTCATGCAAGCCGCCCCTTCTTCGGCGACACGCTCGACCGGGCCTCGCCGAAACGCACGCATTCGGCCTTGAGCCAGTCCGAAAACGCGGCGGTACGCGGATCGTCCGGGTTGCGTGACAGCAGCATGTAGCGCGCCGGCGCACGCACATGCACGCCGAACACATCGACGAGCCGTCCGCTCGCAAGCTCGTCGTGCACGAGCGCCGCGCGCCCCATCGCGACACCCTGATGGTTCAACGCGGCCGTGATCGCCAGGCTGGAAAAATTGAACTGCGGCCCATCCAGATGCCGGAGCCACGCCGGCCGGACGGCCTCCAGCCATGTACGCCACTCGACGAACTCGGAAGCGCCGACCCACGGTGCGGCATCGTGCAGCAACACGACGCCGTCCGGCGACTCGCCGCTGGCGAATGCCGGATGCCGCGCCAGATACGCCGGCGTGGCGACCGGGAACAGGATTTCGTCGAGCATCACCTCGGCATGCAGTCGACCGTATTGCACCGGGTCGTAGCGCACGGCCACGTCGATGTCGCCGGTCTCCATCGCCTCGCGATCCAGCACCTGGAACTCGGCCTGCACACGCACCGACACGTTCGGCTGTTGCCGGTGAAACGCGGTCAGGCGCGGCATCAGCCACTGCAATGCCAGCGATGGCAGGCAACTGACCCGCAGCGGCGCGTCCGACATGCCGAGCGCCTGAAGCGTGCGCTGGATATCGCCGAACGCACTCGACATCGTCCCGAGCAGAATCGCGCCCTTCTCCGTCAGCCTCAACCCGCGCGCCTGTCGCACGAACAGCGGATAACCCAGCCGGTCCTCCAGATTCCGGATCTGCTGGCTCACGGCGCTTTGCGTGAGGTTGAACGCCTGCGCCGTCTTCGTGAAGCTCAACAGCCGGCCGGCCGTTTCAAAGCAGTGCAACGCACCGAGGATCGAACCGTCCAGTCGCATATGTATAAGTCTAGCTAATGCATTGATTAGAAATCGGCGCTTTTGCGCGGTCGCCTTGAATCGTAGCATTCCAGCCCTGAATCTCGCTCAACGAACGCAAGGCCGCCCCGTGACCGCCACACCTCAACCCGACGATCTATTAGCCAGACTGCGATCCCGCCAACCGCTGCTGTGGCTGAACCCTGAAGCCGGCCGGCCGTTGCCGCAGGACGCGCCCTCACCCGACGCCATCGCTGCGGCCGAAGCGAGACTGGCGCGCTGCGCGCCGCTGATGGCCGAGCTGTTTCCCGAGCTCGCGGCCACGGCGGGAACGATCGAATCGCCGCTGATGCCGGCGGACACCTTGCAGCGCGCGTTGTCGCACGCGGACGACGCGCACGGCGCCTGGTTCATCAAGCGCGACGATGCATTGCCGGTCGCCGGTTCGATCAAGGCGCGCGGCGGTTTTCATGAAGTGCTCGCGCTCGCCGAGTCGATCGCGATCGAACACGGGTTGATCGCCCCCACTGCCGACCGGCGGATCCTCGCGTCGGCCACCGCCCGCGCGTTGTTCGCCACCCATACCGTCGTCGTGGGCAGCACCGGCAATCTCGGCCTGAGTATCGGCGTGATGGCCGCCGCGCTGGGGTTCGAATCGGTCGTCCACATGTCGACCGACGCAAAGCCGTGGAAGAAGGCGCGCCTGCGACAACGCGGCGTCCGCGTGGTCGAGCACGACGGCGATTACGCGCAGGCCGTCGCCGCCGGTCGATCGCAGGCGCGCGCTCAACCGCGCTGCCACTTCGTCGACGACGAAGGCTCGCTGATGCTGTTCCTCGGCTACGCCGCGAGCGCCCGGCATCTGGCCGCGCAGCTCGCCGAATCGGGCCGCCGCGTGGACGCCGCGCATCCGCTCTTCGTCCATCTGCCGTGCGGGGTCGGCGGCGCGCCAGGCGGCATCACGTATGGCCTCAAGGCGCTGTTCGGCGAGCACGTGCACTGCTTTTTCGCCGAGCCCGTCGCGGCGCCGTGCATGCTCGTCCAGCTCGCTGCCGGTGCGGGCACGCCGGTGTCCGTCTACGACATCGGGCTCGACAACCGGACCGAGGCCGACGGCCTGGCGGTCGCGCAAGCGTCGCATCTGGTCAGCCCGCTGATGGCGTCGCAACTGTCGGGCGTCTTCACGGTCGGCGACGCGCAGCTCTACGCGCAGTTGCGCGCGGTTCAACGCGCCACGGGCGTGGAACTGGAACCGTCAGCCGCGGCCGCCGTCGGCGGGCCGGGCTGGCTGGCCCGGTCGGCGGCCGGCAGAGACTACCTGCGCCGCCACGCGATCGACATGCGCGCGTCCACGCACGTCATCTGGGCAACCGGCGGCTCGCTCGTTCCGCCGGAAGAACACCGCCGCTTCCAGTCTCACGCGGAGGCGCTCGCCGCCGCCGGCGCGTGACGCGTTCCGCCCGGCGCCCAGCCCGGTTCCCGAAGACCGGGTAGACTGTCCGGATGGAACAATGCCGTTATTGCCAGAGAATCCGCGATGAATGGGATTGCCACGGCGACGAATGCCGCCGGGCAATCGCCAAGGCGCTGCGCCGGCAGCGTGCGGGCCTGCCGATGGTGCCCGATCGCATCCGCAACGAACTCCCGTCCGGCGCGCCGACCCAGCAGGTGATCGCCGTCCTGTCGCGGCAGCGCCTGCGCGCGCGCCGCGGCAACGAGGAACGCCGCGAGCGCAAGGAAATCGACGACGACGTCTGAGCCGGCCGCCCCGCAGCCTGCCCGCACCGTTCCCGCTTCCCGCTGCCGCCGGGCGCCCGCCCGTACGCGCCATCCACGCCGCGCCCCGGTCGCCTTTCCGTTGCACACCCGGCAATACACAATGGGGACGGAAGATATTTTTCGCGGAATTATTGCCTCGCCTGCAACGATCTTTCGCTGAAACTCACGTTTACCCTAGGTCGACCGGCGCCTACGATGTAATCAACCGCTTACGACATGGTGTCGAACGCGGAAAGCCAATAAACATCGGAGGTCATCATGAAATCGCTCGTTTCCGCAGTCGTTGCCGCTGTCGCCCTGTCCGCTTCGTTCGGCGCATTCGCCCAAAGCACCGTGACCCGCGCCCAGGTGCGCAACGAACTGGTCCAGCTCGAACAAGCCGGCTACAAGCCGGGCCTGTCGAGCCCGTACTACCCGGCCGACATCCAGGCCGCCCAGGCCCGCGTGCGCGGCGCCGACAACAGCGGTTACGGCGCACAGCCGGCCGCGACCGTCCAGGGCGGTGCACCGGCCGTGAAGCCGCAAAGCGCGCACGACTCGGTCTACTTCGGCCACTAAGCCTGCCGCCGCGCGCATCGCGCGCAGTGCGGCCATGCGACGAGCCCGTCCCTGACGGGCTCGTCGCGTTTGCAGCCCCAGTTTCGCCGCCCGATCGTCAGCGGCTGCCGCCCGATGCGACCCGGTCGCCTGCGTCCGTCGCGACGCCGCCTCGGACCAGATCCTGATAGCGCACGCACACGCACTGCGGGCACGCCTTCGCCGCGTACATCGCCGCATCGGCCTTGACGAGCAGTTCCTCGGCCGACGCGCCGTCGGCCGGATACTCGCTGACACCGATGCTTGCACCGACCGCCACGCGCCGATCGCCGAACTCCAGCTCCTCGGCCATCACGATCTGGATGCGCGCCGCGACGTCGCCGATCACCGCCGGCGAACGCACGTCCGCGATCAGCACGATGAATTCGTCGCCGCCGAGCCGCGCGACCATGTCGCCGCTGCGCAGCGCGCGGCTCAGCCGCTTCGCGACCGCGACGAGCGTGCGATCGCCGGCCGAGTGCCCGTGCTGGTCGTTGATCTGCTTGAAGCGGTCGAGATCGACGAACATCACCGCCAGCCCTTCGCGTACCGCCGCCGCATGCCGGATCGCAGCTTCGAGATGCTCCATGAACAGCAGGCGGTTCGGCAGCGCGGTCAGCGGGTCGTGGCCGGCGAGGTGCGCGAGTTCCTGCTGCTTCGCACGCAGCATCGCGACCTGCGTGCGGATCTCGACGCGCATGCTGTCGAAACAGCGCGCGAGTACGCCGATCTCGTCGGCGCGCGCGATCGGCAGCCGCTCGGCGGCCGAATCGTCGAACACGTGGGTCGCGGCACGCGCCAGCGTCTGCAGCGGCCGCGTGATCGCACGCGCGAACAGGATCGCGAGGATCGCCGCCAGCAGGCTCGACACGAGCACCATCCGGACGATCCGCTCGCCGAGCACGCCGGCCGGCGCCAGCACGTCCGCGAGCGGGCGCGCCATGCCGAGCACGACGAAGCGGTTGCCCTCGTCGTGCCCGAACGGCGTGCGCGCGAACGCGAACATCTGGCCCGGCGCCTCGTCGGGCTGCGCGAGTCCATTGAGCGTCACGTTCGTTTGAGCATGGTCGAACAACGCGCGGGTGGCGGTGAAACGGTCCTGCATCAGCACGCGCCGGCCGCGGTCGAAACCGAACGTCTGCGCCGGATCGGGATGCACGAGAAAATCACCCCACTCGTTCGCGAGATAGACCGCATAGTCTTCCGGCAGGTCGCGCTCGAGCCGGTCGAACACGCGCGACAATTCGACGTCGACGACGAGCGCGCCGACCGTGCGGCCGGACATGTCGACCACCGGTGTCCCCACGCGCAGGATCGGCAGCCCCTCGGCCTCGTGCGATCCCGTCTCGTGATTGATCACGATCGGTGACAGGTAGATGTGGCCGGGCGCCATCGCGAGCGTGTCGAATACGTAGGAAAACTGCCCTTTCTCCTGGAAGGCGCTTTCGGGCAGCACGACGATGCCGCTCGCATCGCGAACGACACGGATACGTTCGATCCCGAAATGCCCGCTCGCGATCAGGCGGATCTGCAGGTACTCCGGATGATTTGTCATGAAGCTCCGGTACACCTGCTCGAGCCGCGTGCGGCGTGCGATGTCCGGCTTGTCGTCACCCGCGACGAACGCGGACGACGGCAACTGCGCGAGCACGAGCGCGTCGTCGGCAACATCCGCCAGCGCGGTCGTGAAGCGTTGCCCGAGCAGTTGCGTCGACATCAGCAGGCTGTGCTGCGCTTCCTGCACGAGCATCGCGCGATTGGCGCGATACGCGTAGTAGCCGGTCGTGCCGGACGCGATCACGCCGATGCAGGCGAACAGCACCGACAGCTTCGACACGAGCCCGAGCCGGATCATTTTCCGAACCGCTCCGGCCGGTCGCCCGACACGATACGGCTCCACAACGATTCGCGGCGGGCAATGTTCTCGACGGGCTGGAGCCACACAAGATGCTGGTGCCCGGTGTCGAGCCCCGACGGCGGCTCGAGCGTATTCGCGAGCCCCTGGCGCTCGGTCAGCAGCGCGCCGATCGCCGGTTCGAGCATGTAGTTGATCCACGCGAATGCCAACCCGGGGCGTTGCGCGCCGCGCGTGACGGCCCAGCAGTCGAGCCACGCGAGCGCGCCTTCTTCCGGGATCACGTAGCCGACGTCCGCGCCCGCGCGCCGCAGCAGTTCGACCTGCTGCGTGCCGTAGTTGCCGAACATCAGTGCCGCGCGATGCTGGACGAACAGCGCGGTCGCCTCCTCGGGCAGCGTGTAATACGTCAGCAGGTTGCGGCGCAGGTCGATCAGCTTGCGCGCGACCGCGAGCGTCTGCGCGGACGACAGCCGGAACGGATCGGAATAGCCGAGCGCGAGCGCGGCGAACGAGAAATTGTGCTGCGCGCTGTTGAAGTCGAGCACCTTGCCGCGGTAGCGCGGATTCCACAGCTCGCGCATCGAGCGCGGCGCGGCCGGCACCTGCTTGCGGTCGTAGATCAGCCCCATCGACGAATACGTGAACGGGATCGCGTAGGTCGTGCCGTCCTGCACGAGCCCGCCGATCGTCGCGACCTGCTGGAAGTTAGGCAACTGGCGCCGCCGGTTCGGAATGCGCTGCAGGTCGATCGGCGCGAGCAGGCGTTCGCGCGCATAACGCTGGATCTCGGCCGTATTCGCGGCCAGCACGTCGTACGGCGGCGGCGACGCGCTGTGCATCCGCGACCACAACGCTTCGTCGGAGTCGACGAACGTCACTTCGACGCGCGCGCGAAACTGCGCCTCGAACGCGCCGACGATGTCGCTGTCCGCATAGCCGGGCCATGCGAGCACGCGCAGCACGTTGTCGTTGACGGTTTCGGGAGAGGCGGAGAACGCCGGCACGACGGGTGCCAGAAAGCCTATCGTCAATATGATGAGCAGGCTGCGCACGGCGCCGCGTGCACGCTTGCGTGCACCGATTCCCCTGATCAATCGGACCCCGCGTGAATCGCCCGGCTGCATTCGACTGTCCTTTTTCGAGTCGATGCGATATCCCGCAACGAGACCATAAATCGGACGGTCGCGCAATTGGAAGAAGCCGTACGCGGCGCGCATGTTCGCCGGCACCGGCGACGGCGGCGACATGCGGCATGCGGCATGCGGCGTGGCTACAGCGGCCCGCGTCGCGCCGCGGAAACCCGCGTCAGCGCCAGGCCTGCGTGAACTCCGCGATCACGCGCGACAGGTGTGCACGCATCGCGTCGCGCGCACCTGTCGCGTCTCGCGCCATGATCGCCGCGAAGATCCGCTGATGGTCCTCCTGCGACGCCTCGCGCAGCGCGGTCGAGTGAAAGTGCTCCTCGATCTTGTCCCACAGCGGATCGCTGCGCGCGCAGTCCCACATCGCCGTGACCATGTGCAGCAGCACCGTATTGCCGGTCGACTCCGCAATCCGCAGATGAAACTGGCGGTCGGCCGCGTCGTACGCGGCCTTGTCGGCCATCTGCTCGCGCATCGTCGTCAGCGAGAGAAACAGGCGGTCGAGATCGGCGTCCTTGCGTTCGGTCGCCGCGAGCGCCGCGACTTCCGCTTCGATCAGCCCGCGCGCGCGCAGCGTCTCGATCGGCCCCGGGCCGCGCGGCATCTCGAACGTCACCGGCCGTGCGGCGTCGGCCGCGGACACGTAGATGCCGGAGCCGATCCGCACTTCGACGATCCCCTGCACCTCGAGCGCGATGATCGCCTCGCGCACCTGCGTGCGACTCACGCCGAACTGGTCGGCCAGACTGCGCTCCGACGGCAACCGCGCGCCGGCTTCGAACGCGCCGGCGGCCACCATCGCGTGAATCTGCCGCGCAAGACCGATATAGGAGCGGTCCGCGGCATCGGTGTCGCGGCTGGCGGGCAGGCTGGAAAGATCGGTCATCGAAAGGCTCGCAACAGGCTGGCCGGCGCCGTCGCGGCACCGGATCCTCAAAATGGTACACCAATTTCAACCCGCACCTGATTCGGCTTGTCGGCCCGTCCTGCCGCGCAATCGCGGATGCTGTCTGTCCTCCTTGCGATATCCTCACAACTGGTAAACCACTATCCAGCCTAACTGGCATACCAATCATAATCCGCTCACCGGCACCGGGCCGCACGCTGCGGCCCGGTCGTCCGTGCATGAACCGCCAGCCAGGAGCCGCTCCAGTGAAGATGTCTTTCCGTTGGTACGGCGAGTCCGATCCGGTCTCGCTGCAATACATCCGCCAGATCCCGGGCGTCACGCATATCGTGTCCGCGATCTACGACGAACCGGTGGGCGAAGTCTGGCCCGCGCACAAGATCGAAACGCTGAAAGCAACGATCGAGCGCGCCGGCCTGCGGTTCGAAGTCGTCGAATCGGTGCCCGTGCACGAGGACATCAAGCTCGGCAAGCCGGGGCGCGATCGTCTGATCGACCACTACCGGCAGACGATCCGCCATCTCGGCGCGGCCGGCATCCGCGTCGTCTGCTACAACTTCATGCCCGTGTTCGACTGGACGCGCACCGAGCTGTCGAAGACGCTCGCCGACGGCTCGACCTGCCTCGCATTCAGCACCGACGCGGTCGACCGGATCGATCCGAACGACGGCATCGCGCTGCCCGGCTGGGATTCGAGCTACCGGCCCGAACAGCTGCAGGCCCTGCTCGCCGACTATCGCGACGTCGACGAAGCCGCGCTGTGGGCGAACCTCGAGTACTTCCTGAAGGCGATCATCCCTGTTGCCGAGGAAGCCGGCGTGAAGATGGCGATCCACCCGGACGATCCGCCGCGCCCGATCTTCGGGCTGCCGCGCATCGTGAAGCACCGCGACGATCTCGCGCGGATCCTGCGCATCGTCGACACGCCCGCGAACGGGCTGACGCTGTGCTCGGGTTCGCTCGGCGCGGGCCCGCAGAACGACGTCGAGGCGCTGGTGCGCGAGTTCGGCGCGATGGGCCGCATCCACTTCGCACACATCCGCAACGTGAAGGTCGACGCGAACGGCGATTTCGAGGAAACCGCGCACCTGTCGCGCTGCGGCTCGCTCGACATCGCCGCGATCGTGAAGGCGTATCACGACACCGGCTTCACCGGCTACGTGCGCCCCGACCACGGCCGCATGATCTGGGGCGAAACGGGCAAGCCCGGCTACGGCCTGTACGACCGGGCGCTCGGCGCGGTCTACCTGAACGGCCTGTGGGAAGCGCTCGCGAAGTTCGACCGCACGCCGCACGCGTCGCGGTAATCCGCCCATCGAGGCAGCCGGCGCAGCGGATCGCCGGCCGCCCGTCACGACATTCCGCACGGAGACACCGCATGCCACGCATCCGATGGGCCATGATCCTGATGTGCTTCCTGGCCAACGTCATCAACTTCATCGACCGCGCGAACCTCGCGATCGCCGCGCCCAGCATCCGCGCCGACCTCGGCCTCGACGCGGTCGGCATGGGGCTCGTGCTGAGCGCGTTCTTCTGGACCTATGCGTTCCTTCAACTGCCGGCCGGCTGGTTCATCGACAAGGTCGGCGTGCGCGTGAGCCTCGCGCTGGCCGTCGGCTGGTGGTCGGTGTTCACCGTCGCGACGGGCGCCGCGCGCGGCCTCGCGCAACTCGTGGGCGTACGGCTGATGCTCGGCGTCGGCGAAGCGGCCGCGATCCCGTCGTTCGCGAAGGTCGCGTTCAACTGGTTCCCGCGCAGCGAGCGCGGGCTCGCGAGCAGCATCTTCGACAGCGGCTCGCGTGTCGGCTCCGCGCTGTCGCTGCCGCTCGTCGCGTGGCTGATCTCGATCGTCGGTTGGCGCGGGTCGTTCGTGATCACGGGCGGCATCGGCATCGTGTGGGCACTCGCCTGGTGGTTCGTCTATCGCGACCCCGAACGCTACCGCGCGATCGCACCCGATGCCGTCGATGCGCTGCTCGCGCAACGCGGCGCACCGGCCGTTGCGGCCGCAACCGATGGCCCGACCGTATCGTGGCTCGACCTGTTCCGCTATCGCACCGTGTGGGGGATGATGATCGGCCTGTTCTGCCTGAACTTCGCGATCTACTTCTTCATCACGTGGTTCCCGAGCTACCTGCTGCAGTCGCGCGGCTTCTCGCTCGCGTCGCTCGGCACGTGGGGCATGCTGCCCGCGCTGCTCGCGATTCCCGGCGGCTGGCTCGGCGGCTACGTGTCGGACAGCCTGTTTCGCCGCGGCTGGAGCGCCACCGCCGCGCGCAAGACCTGCCTCGTGCTCGGGATGCTGCTGTCGTCGTCGATCGCCCTGTCCGCGCTCGTCGAAAACACGTGGGCGTGCCTCGGACTGTTCGCCCTCGCGTATGCCAGCCTGTCGTTCGCCGGCGCCAACGTGTGGACGCTCGTCGGCGAAATCGCGCCGACGCCCGCGCACGTCGCGTCGATCGGCGGCATCCAGAACTTCGCGGGCAATCTCGCGGGAATCTTCATCACGACCTTCACGGGCGTGATGCTGTCGATCACCAAGGGCTCGTTCGTCGTGCCGCTCGCGGCGGCCGGCGCGCTGTGCGTGGTCGGCGCGCTGTCGTACCTGTTCGTCGTCGGCAAGGTCGAGCCGCTGCCGCCGCTGCGCGGCCGTGCGAACGGGCGGAATGCGGCGCCGAACGCGGCCTGACACTGCCGGAACGCGCGGCCGGTGCCCCGCGCTTTCCTTTTCGGGCCGCCCGTCGGACAATGACCCGCGCCCGCCGGCGCGGCGCCACTCCGGCCCGCGCGCGGCGACGGCGCGCCCCGCCCACGCCGATGAAACGCTACGAAACCCTCGCCCATACGATCGCCGACGACATCCGCAACGGCAACCTTGCCGTCGGCACGCGCCTGCCGTCGCTGCGGCAGATCATCGCGCAGCACGGCGTGAGCCAGTCGACGGTGTTTCGCGCGTATTACCTGCTCGAACAGTGGGGCTTGATCCGTGCACGCGAACGCTCGGGCTATTACGTCGCGCCGGGCGCCACGCCGGCGGCGAACCCCGCCGCGAAGCGCCGCGCGAGCCGCGCCGGCGCCACGCGCAAGGTCGACATCAGCAGCCTCGTGTTCTCCGTCCTCGACGCGGCCACGCAGCCCGGCATCGTGCTGCTCGGTTCCGCGTTCCCCGCGCCGCAGCTGTTTCCGCTGCCGCGCCTGGCGAAGTCGCTCGCGCAGGCCACGCGGCTCGTGAGCCCGTGGAGCACGGTCGTCGACCTGCCGCCCGGCAACGAGGCGCTGCGCCAGCAGATCGCGCGCCGCTATCTCGCCACCGGCATCTCGCAGCCGATCGACGAGATCGTCGTCACGAACGGCGCGCTCGAGGCGCTGAACCTGTGCCTGATGGCCGTGACTCGGCCCGGCGACGTCGTCGCGGTCGAAGCGCCCGGGTTCTATGCGGCGCTGCAGGCGATCGAACGGCTCGACCTGCGCGCGGTCGAGATTCCCGTCGATCCGCATACGGGCCTCGATCTCGATGCGCTGGCAAACGCGCTCGACCGGCACGCCATCCGCGCGTGCTGGTTCATGACCAATTTCCAGAATCCGACCGGCGTCACGCTGTCCGCCGAAAAGAAGCGTGCGCTCGTCGACCTGCTCGCGGCGCGCGAGGTGCCGCTGATCGAGGACGACGTGTACGGCGAGCTGCATTTCGGCCCCGACTATCCGCTGCCCGCGCGCGCGTTCGATCGACACGGTCTGGTGATGCACTGCAGCTCGTTCTCGAAGACCCTCGCGCCCGGCTACCGGATCGGCTGGGCCGCCGCCGGCCGCTTCGCCGAGAAGGTGCAGCGGCTCAAGCTGATGACGACGCTGTCGGCCAGCATTCCCGCGCAGGCCGGCATCGCGAACTATCTCGAGCACGGCGGCTACGACCGCCACCTGCGCAAGCTGCGCGGCGCGCTGCACGCTCAGCTCGACCGGATGGACGACGCGTTGCGGCGCTGGCTGCCGCCCGGCGTCGAATGGGTGCGGCCCGACGGCGGATACTTCCTGTGGCTCGCGTTTCCCGACGCGATCGACGCGATGGAGTTGCACCGCCAGGCGATCGCTCGCGGCATCAGCGTCGCGCCGGGCCCGCTGTTTTCGGCCGCGCACGGCTTCGAGCGCTGCGTGCGCGTGAACTTCGGTCATCCGTGGAGCCGCGACATCGAGCGTGCGATCCGCGTGCTCGGCGAACTGGTCGCGCAGCCGCCGGTCCGCAAGGCAGGCTGATCGTTCACGGTACGCGCGGTGCGTGCCGCCCACGTCGCGGCCATGCAGGCAATCCGCGCGCGGGTTACATTGCGGATCCCGCCGCACCTTCACGATCTCCCATGAGCCAACTGCCTTACCTCGACCACGACGCCCTGTTGAAACTGACGGCCGAAGCGGCGCACGTCACGCAATCGTGCACGTGCACGAAGACGTCGCTCGCCGGATGGACGACCCTGCCGCTGTCGCTTCAGGATGCGCAACTGACCGAAATCGCCACGCTCGTGCCGCCCGGCGACGCCGAGCCGACCTATGCGGAGCATCACCCGGCCGGCACGCGCTACGCGTCGGACGACGCACCGATCGCCCTGCGCCATTTCCCGTACAACCGCTGCAGCGTCAGCCGCTGCCGCTCGTGCGGCCGCTTGTTCCTGCGCTATCAGGAAGGCGGCGGCTACTTCATCGACCAGCGCATCCGCGCGCTCGATCCGGCGCTCGTCGTCGACGCCAGCGTTTGATCGCGCAGCGGGCATGGCCGCATGCCCGGTCTCCCGCGCCGGCGCCTGCGTGTCGCCCGCCATCTGCTGCGCCTTTTTCGTCCCGTTCTGCTGCTTGTCCCGCCGCACCGCGTTCCCTACGCTGTCTCCCGTTGCCTGACATCCGTCGCAACGCCTGTCCGAGCCGCGCGCAATCCGCGCCGCGGCGCTTCTCGCGTATCACGTCATGTACCGATATACCGATTTCGACCGGGCGCTCGTGCACAGCCGCGCCGCCCAGTTCCGCGACCAGCTCGAGCGCTGGCAGCACGGCACGCTGAGCGAAGACGCGTTCCGGCCGCTGCGGCTGCAGAACGGCTGGTATGTGCAACGCCACGCGCCGATGCTGCGCGTCGCCGTGCCGTACGGCGAGCTGTCGAGTGCGCAGCTCCGCGTGCTGGCGCGAATCGCGCGCGACTACGACGTGCCCGACGACGCCATCTACCGCGCCGCATGCGACGCGCAGGCGCTGCTCGGCACGTTGCGCCTGCCGACCCGCAGCGCGCACTTCACGACACGCACCAACGTGCAGTTCAACTGGATTCCGCTCGCGAAGGCGGCCGACGTGATGGACCTGCTCGCGACCGTCGACATGCACGGCATCCAGACGAGCGGCAACTGCATCCGCAACATCTCGTGCGACGAGCGCGCGGGCGTCGCGCCGGACGAGATCGCCGATCCGCGCCCGTTCGCCGAAGTGATGCGCCAGTGGACGACGCTGCATCCCGAATTCGCGTTCCTGCCGCGCAAGTTCAAGATCGCGATCACCGGTGCGACCGAAGACCGCGCGGCAACTGACTGGCACGACGTCGGGTTGCAGCTCGTGCGCGACGACGCGGGCGAACTCGGCTTTCGCGTCAGTGTTGGCGGCGGAATGGGCCGCACGCCGATGATCGCGACGCTGCTGCGCGCGTTCCTGCCGTGGCAACACGTGATGAACTACATCGAGGCGATCGTCCGCGTGTACAACCGCTACGGGCGCCGCGACAACAAGTACAAGGCCCGCATCAAGATCCTCGTGAAGACCGAGGGGCAGCGCTACATCGACGACGTCGAGGAAGAGTTCCGCCAGATCGTCGTCCTCGACGGCGGCCCGCACACGATCCCGCAGGCCGAATTCGATCGCGTGGCCGCGTCGTTCGTCCCGCCGCGGCTCAAGTCCCGCACGCTCGACCTCGCCGGCGCGCAGGCACGCGTATCCGCACAGGCGGCCCGTCATCCGGCGTTCGCGCGCTGGCTCGCCCGCAATGTCGCCGCGCATCGCGATCCGGCGCTGCGCATCGTCACGTTGTCGTTCAAGCGCCGCCTGCAGGCCCCGGGCGACGCCTCGCCGGACCAGCTCGACGCGCTCGCCGATCTCGCCGACCGCTTCTCGGCCGGCGAGGCGCGCGTCACGCACACGCAGAACGTCGTGCTGCCGTGGGTGCATGTCGACGATCTGTTCCTGCTGTGGGAAAACGCCCGCGCGATCGGGCTGGCGAGCGCGAACGTCGGGCTGCTGACCGACATGATCGCGTGCCCGGGCGGCGATTTCTGCGCGCTGGCGAACGCGCGCTCGATCCCGATCACCGACGCGATCACCGAGCGCTTCCAGGATCTCGACCTGCTGCACGACATCGGCGACCTCGACCTGCACATCAGCGGCTGCATCAATTCGTGCGGCCATCATCACAGCGGCCACCTCGGCATCCTTGGCGTCGACAAGGACGGCGCGGAGTGGTACCAGGTGACGCTCGGCGGGGCGGACGGCTCCGCCGCGAGCGGCCCAGCGCGGCCGGGCAAGGTGATCGGCCCGTCGTTCTCGGCGGACGAGATCGTCGATGTCGTCGATGCGATCGTCGGCGCGTACCTCGACGCGCGGATCGACACGAACTGCCGCAGCGAACGATTCATCGACACGGTGCGCCGCATCGGCGCGGAGCCCTTCAAGGCCGCCGCGAACGACGCGCGCCACCGGGCGGAGCACGCATGAACCAGGAAACCTCCATCGCACACGCACGCATCCGCCTGCTGACGCCGGCCGACCACGCCGACGACACGCAGCCGCACGACGACGCGACGCTGACGATCGGCAACGACGAGGAACTGGCGCCGCTCGCCGCGCAAATCGCGCAAGCCGCCCGCATCGACCTGCAGTTTCCGTCGTTCACGGACGGACGCGCGTACAGCCAGGCGTACCTGCTGCGCAAGCGCTTCGGCTTCGCCGGCGACCTGCGCGCGACCGGCGAGGTGCTGGTCGACCAGTTGCTGCTGATGGAACGCACGGGGTTTTCGAGCGCGGTGCTCGCCGACGACACCGAAATCGCGGCCGCACGGCGGCAACTCGACCGGTTCCCGGGCTTTTATCAGCGCGACGCGAGAACGGCCACGCCGCCGCACGACACGGCGGCGACGGCGGCGACGGCGGCAGCGGCCGGAAAATGAAACGGGCGGCACGCTGGCCGCCCGTACGATGAACCGGCAGGATTCCGGCCGGTGCCCGCGGCAACGCGGGCGCCAGCGTTCAGCGCGCCGCCACCGGCTTGCCGAACCCGCCGAGAATCTTCTTCTCGAGCGCGATGTAGTCGCGGCCGAAGTGGTGATCGCCCTGCGTCTTGATCACGTCGGCGCCCGTGTTCGCGAGCGCCGGGCACATCGTGTCCTTCTCTTCCGCGCCGTAGAAGCACTGCACGAGCTGCGGCGGCACCTTCGCGATTTCCGGCGCGACCTTCAGCGCCTTGTCGCTCGCGGGCATCCCGAGCCAGCCCGTCACGCGGATCTGGAAATCGGCGGACGGCGCAAAGCCGAGCAGCGACATCACCGCGACCTTGTCGCGCAGGTCGGCCGGCAGCCGGTTGTACGCGAACGGCATCACGTCGGCGCCGAACGAGTAGCCGACCAGCGCCACGCGGCTTGCATGCCAGCGCGCCATGTACGTGCGCATCACGCGTGCGAGATCGCGGCTCACTTGCGCGGGCGGCTTCTCGCTCCAGAAATAACGCAGGCTGTCGATGCCGACCACCGACATGCCGTCGCGCTGCAGCGCCTCGGCGATCGTCTTGTCGAGATCGCGCCAGCCGCCGTCGCCCGAGATCACGATCGCCAGCCGGTCGCTGCCGCCCTTGGCCGGCAGCTCGACGAGCGGCAGATCCGACACGTCGAGTTCATCGCCGCTGCCGCTGTCGCGCAGGTGCGACGTGACGAGCGAGACCAGCTTCGTGTTGTCGCCCGCGGCCGCCGTTTCGACGAAGCCCGGCATCGCGCGGCGCACGATCGTCGGATCGGGCGGGCACGGCTTGAAGCGCGGATCGAGCTTCGCGGCCGGGGCGACCGACACGACGCCGGCGATCGTGTTCTCCGGCGCCATCGACAGGATCTGCTTCGCGATCGCGCCGCCCTGGCCCACGCCCGCGACGATCGGCGTGAAATAACGCGACGACTGCGCGAGACGTTCGAGCTGATGGCTGACCGCCTCGGCGTCGCCGTCGAGGTGGTGGCAGGTCTCCTGCTTCGCGGCGAGATTCATCGCGTAGCGCTCGGTATCGACGCCGACCGTCATCGCACCGGCTTTCGCGAGCGCGTCGGCCGCCTGCTGATCGGCGGCATTCCAGCCGGCCTCACGCGAGAACAGCACGACGAATCCGCGCAGCGGCCCGCTCGGTTTGGTCACGGTAACGGGCCCATAACGGCCGCCCGACACGGTTTCGGCTTTCACGGCGGCCGGCTGCGTGGCGCACGCGGCGCCGGCCAGCATCATTCCCGCGCAGGCGGCTGCCGCCCGCGCGATTCCCTTCTTCAAACTCATGAGCGCCGACCTCCAGCCAGCAATGACAGATCCGCCAGCGTGACGAACACGCCGACCGAGCCCGAGGCCGCGAGATAACGCGGCTCCCAGTGCGGTTCGAACTTGCTCTTGAAAGCGCGCAAGCCGCGGAAGTTGTAGAAGCGGCCGCCGAAGCGCCAGACCATCAGGCCGAGCCGGTGCCACGGCGACGGCATCTTCGCCGCCCCCATTCCCGAGAACGGCGCGATGCCCAGGCTCAGCTTGCGGAAACCCGCTTCCTTCAGATGCAGCGCGAGCTGCGTGAACAGATACTCCATCGCGTACGGCGACGCGTCCGGCAGATGGCGCATCACGCCGACCGTCGCCTCGGTGTTGAGGTCGGTCGTCATGAACGTGACGAACGCGATCGGCTTGTCGGCCTGCCGCACGAGCATCACCGACTGCGTCGCGAGATAGCCGTCGTGGAACGCGGCCACCGAGAAGCTTTTCTCGCGCGCATCGCGGCTATCGAGCCAGCCGTCGGAAATGTCGCGCAGCGCCGGCAGCGCGGCCGGCACGTCGCCCGGCGCGATCACCTCGACCGTCAGCGCGTCCTTGTCGCCGCGGCGCAGCGCGTAGCGCAGGTGGGAGCGGTTCGAACCCTTCAGGTCGAACCGGTCGAGCGCGATATGCGCTTCCTCGCCGAGTTTCATCAGCGTGAGGCCCGCGTCGAGATACAGCGGCAGCGCGTTCGCGCGCACCTGGTAGAACGCCGCGCGGCCGCTGTGCGCGTGTGCGAGCGCGATGAACTTGCTGATCAGCGCCGGCCATTCTTCACGCGGCCCGACCGGGTCGTGCAGCGCGGCCCACGTGCGGCCGTTCTTCGCGTACATCAGGAACGCGCGGCGCGATTCGGAAAACAGGAAGGACTTGTCGCCCATCAGCGCGAGGCCCGCGTCGCTGCATTCCTGCGCGCGGATGATCTGCTCCGCGTCGATCAGGTCCTGCTCCGCGGGTTTCACGAAACGCCCGGGCGCCGGACGCAGCAGTTGCCACAGCGCGAACAGCGCGACGAACACGCCGGCCGCGAGCGTCGCTCGAAGCGCGCGCGGCGCACGCGCATCGAAAGAGAAATGCGACCACAGCTCGCGCGTGTACGGTACGTCGCGGAACGCGAAGAACAGCACCCACACGGCCAGCATCAGCACCATCGTCACCGACACGAACCAGCTCACCGTGAAGCGCTCGGCGAGCAGCGACGAATGACGGTTGAAGCGTCGGCGGCTGACGAGCAGCAGCACGAGCAGCGTGCCGAGCACGCCGGCCTCGACGAACGCGAGACCCTTCGCGAGCGACAGCGCGAGGCTCGCGAGCGTCAACGCGAAGGTCATCCACCATGCGCCGTCGAGCCGCCGCAGCAGCCCGCGCGCGACGAACAGCAGCGCGACGCCGAGCACGCTGCAGATCACCTGCGAGCCTTCGAGCACCCACAGCGGCACGATATGACGCAGGATCGCGATCCGATGCCAGAACGCCGGCGTCGCGCTCGAGATCACCAGCATCCCGCCGACCGCGAACGTCACGAGGCTCAGGAACACCGGTGCGAGCTGCGACACGCGCACGGCCTGCCGCGTGACGAGCCGGCGCCGCAGCGCGCGGCCCTCGAAACCGGCCAGCAGGCCGGCCGACAACACGAGCGGCACGCCGAAATAGATCGCGCGATAGGCAATCAGCGCGGCGACCATCGCGTGCGCGGGCACTTCGCGGCCGAGCGTGAACACCATCGCGGCTTCGAACACGCCGATCCCGCCCGGCGTATGGCCGATCATCCCGAGCAGCAAGGCGGCCGCGTAGACGGTGATGAAGGTCGGGAAACCGACCGGCGCGGCCGGCAGCAGCACCCACAGCGTCAGACCTGCCGCGACGACGTCGAGCACCGCGTAGACGACCTGCGCGACGAGATCGCGCCGCGCGGGCACGTCGAACGACAGCCACTTGAAGCGCGTGACGACCGGGCGCGCGGTGTGGCCGCACATCGCGACCATCGCGGCCAGCACCACGAGCAGCGCGGCACCGGTCCACGTGAGCACGCCGGGCGCCACGTGCAGCATCGCGGCAAGCGCCTCCGGCACGCAGACCATGCCGACCGCCGTCATCAGCACCATCGCGAGCGCCAGCGTGCCGCTCGTGAAGACGGTCATCCGGCCGATCTGCGCGGGCGTCACGCCCGATACGCCGTACACGCGCGCGCGGACCGCGCCGCCCGTCAGTGCGCCGAAACCGGTTGCGTTACCGAGCGCGGAGCCGGCGATCGCGCCGATCCACAGCGCGACGCGCGGTACTTTCGCGGCGACATAGCGCAGGCCGACCGCGTCGCGGGCGACGAGCGCGAGATAACTGAGGGCCGTCGCGGCGAGCGACGCGCCCCACTCGCCGGCGGACAGGTGACGCAGTTGGCGGATCACCGACCGGTAGTCGACGGATTCCGACAGATGCTGGAAAACCACGATCAGCAGCAGGCCGATGCCGAGCGCGAGCAGCGGCGACAGCACGCGCTCGTTGCGGATCAACGCCCGGGCACGGGCGATCACCGCCGCGGCGCGGCCGGGCGAACCAGAGTGGCGGGAAGACATAAATTGTTCAGTGGTGGTGCATAGCGTGTCGCGGCGCAGGCAAGCCAAGCGGCGACGTATCTGGTTGTTCTGCGTGGGCGGTCAGCCGAAGACGGGGCCCGGCGGCGCCTGGATCAGAACTTACGAGTATACGGAATTTATATTACAGAATCTTTCAGGTTCGCATTGTGCGCTTTTGTGGCTCGCCGGGCGAGCTGACAACACATAAAAAATCGTGCACCGCACAAACGCAAGGTGCGCATCATACCGGGAACACGGGCAGTTTTTTCATCGGATGAATGACTTGTGATGCATTTGGGAAAAATCTGCCGGACGGGGCGCGGAGGGCGAGGACGAAAACATGATGGCGCGGGGCGTTTCGGGAATGGGGCCGGGATGATTCGACCCGCCCGCCCCCGCGCTTTGCCAGTGAAGAAACGCGCGGCCCGCCATCACCTCCCCCGCTCACGCTCCCCCAACGCGATTGCCTTGTAGTCGTAAGTCGGATAGAACTCCGTCCGATAGGCGCCCCACGCCGTATCCTCGAGCACGCGATTGACCTCGCGCAGCCGCGACGCCGGCAGCCGCAGCACGACGATCTGCCCGATCCCCATCGTCACGGTCCAGCTCACCACTTCGACGCCCGGCGGCGGAAACGCCTTGTAGAACCCCTGCTTCGCGAGTTGCGCATTCAGCTCGGCGAGCGGGCGCGACTGGTCGTGTTTCAGGAAAACCGTCAGGAGTATCGCGTTATCCGGCGTCGCAGCGGCCGAGCCCGCCGGCACGGTCGACGTCTGGCCGACGGCCGGCGCGCTACCGGTCGCGGCACCGGCCAGCGCTGCGGCGATCACAAGGGTTCGAATCGGGAAAAACCGGGCTGCCGTCATGACGCGACTCCGTGGCTTCGTGGCTGGAGCCGCCATCATGCGCCGCCTCGGCCAGCGCTGCAGTCAGCCGGCCGCTGCGGCAATCACGCGGCGTCCGCGCCGTCGCGCTCGCGCAACACGTCGATGAGCGCGCGCAGCTTGGCCGGCACGTGCTTGCGATTCACGTAGTACAGCCACATCGGCGGCAGCGTGCGGCACACGCCCGGCAGCACCTCGACGAGCGAGCCATCAAGCAGATCCTGCTCGATGCGCTCGCGCATGAACGCGAATGCAATGCCGACACCCGCGCGCGCAGCATCGATCACCGCGTCGGCATCGTTCGTCACGAACACGCCGTCCGGATCGAGGTCGACGTCGCGCGGCCCGTCTTGCAGCAGCCATTTGTGCAGGCGTCCGCTTTCCGAGAAACGGAACCGGATGCACGCATGACGCCCGAGCGCCGCAATCGACGCCGGCACGCCATGCCGTGCCAGATAACCGGGCGACGCGACCAACGCACACGTCAGCGCCGGCGCGATGCGCACGCCGATCATGCCCGGCTGCAACCGGTCGGCCAGCCGGATTCCCGCATCGAACCCGTCCTTCGCGATGTCGACCAGTTCGTTCTCGTAGCGGATCTCGAGCCGGACTTTCGGAAAACGCTCGCGAAACGTGGCGAGTACGGGCGCGATCACGAGCGAGCGCGCCAGCGGCAGCGCGGTCACGCGCAACACGCCGCTCGGCTCGCTGCGCGCGTCCTTCAGCTCGTCGCGCGCCTGCATGACCTGCCGGTACGCGGGCTCCGTCTGCCGCCAGTAGCGCTGCCCGGCTTCCGTCAGGCTCACGCCGCGGGTGCTGCGGTTGAACAGCTTCACGTTCAGCTCGCCCTCGAGCTGCCCGATCGCGAGACTGACGGCAGCCGGCGTCAAGCCGAGCGCGGCGGCGGCCCGCGTGAAGTTGCCGGCCGTCGCGACGGTCATGAACACGTGCAGCCCGGCCATCGGATCGCGTCTGCCCATCATTAGAAAAACTTGAAACTCTTTCGAGCGGAATGCGGATTCTCCCATATACCGCAACTGCCTACACTGACGCTGTCGTCTCACCGGAGCTTCGCATGTCACCCGTTACCGCCGCGCTGCCGCTCGCAGCCGCCCGTCGCGCGATCGATGCGGCCCTCGCGCACGCCGCGTCGCTGCAGGTCGACGGCGTCGCCATCGCCATCGTCGATGCCGGTGCAAACCTGCTCGCCTTCGTGCGCACCGACGATTGCTTCCTCGGCGCGATCGATCTCGCGCAGCGCAAGGCGCTGACGGCAGTCCGCTTCCGTACATCGACCGATGCGCTCGGCGCGATGTCGGGCGACGGTCCGCTGCACGGCATCGAGCACAGTCACGGCGGGCTCGTCACGTTCGGCGGCGGCGAACCGCTGATCGACGGCAACGGGCGCTGCGTCGGCGCGATCGGCGTCTCGGGCGGCAGCGTCGATGAAGACACGGCGATCGCGCGACACGGCCGCGACCGCTTTCCGGCAACGCTCCACCTCCCAACCACAGGGTAAGCCCATGACACAGAAGCGCATCCTCATCACCGGCGCAGGCACCGGGTTCGGCCGCGAGGTCGCCTTACGGCTCGCCGCGCGCGGTCACGACGTGACGGCCGGCGTTCGCGTCACCGCCGAAATCGACGCACTGACGGCCGCCGCCGCGCAACGCGGCGCCGCGCTGCGCGCGATCAAGCTCGACGTCACGTCGGCGCACGATCGCGCCCGCGCGGCGGAACTCGACATCGACGTGCTCGTAAACAACGCGGGCGTCGGCGAGGCCGGTGCGCTCGTCGACCTGCCGGTCGAGATCGTCCGCGAGCTGTTCGACGTGAACGTGTTCGGTCCGCTCGAACTCACGCAGCAGATCGCGCGCGGCATGCTCGCGCGCGGGCACGGCAAGATCGTGTTCGTGTCGTCGATCGCGGGCCTGATCACGGGGCCGTTCACGGGTGCGTATTGCGCGTCGAAGCACGCGGTCGAAGCGGTGGCCGAGGCGATGCAGGCGGAACTGGCGCCGCACGGGATCCGCGTCGCGGTCGTGAACCCCGGCCCGTACCGCACGGGCTTCAACGACCGGATGATGGAAACGACGCGGCGCTGGCGCGATCCCGCCGTGCATACCGTGACGCCCGAGCGGCTGACGTTCCCGCTCGAACAGCACGACCCGGAGGAAATGATCGCGAAGATGGTCGACGTGATCGACAGCGACGGCGGCGCGTTCCGCAACCTGCTGCCGGAATCGTCGGAAGCATTCGTACGCGCCGAACAGGCGCGCGCATGGGAACGGCAGCAATGACGAGCCGGGCGGCAGGCGCCGGACGGCGCGCCGCCGCTCGCGCGGTCAGTACACGTCGCGCATGTAGCGCCGAGCCTTCGCGAGCCGCGCGACATAGTCGTTCGCGGCTTCGTCCGACATCCCGCCGTGCTCGGCAACGACGGCCTTCAGCGCCGCATCGACGTCCCTGGCCATCCGCGCGGCGTCGCCGCACACGTAGAAGTGCGCGCCTTCCTCCAGCCACGCGAACAACTCGGCGCCCTGCTCGCGCATCCGGTCCTGCACGTAGATCTTGTCGGCCTGGTCGCGCGAGAACGCGAGATCGAGCCGCGTCAGGAAGCCGCTGTCGTGCATCGCACCGAGTTCGTCGCCGTAGTAGAAGTCGGTCTGCGCGTGCTGCTCGCCGAAGAACAGCCAGTTGCGCCCGCGCGCGCCGCGCGCCTGCCGCTCGTGCAGGAACCCGCGGAACGGGGCGACGCCGGTGCCGGGGCCGACCATCACGATCGGCACGTCGCCGTTCACCGGCGGCCGGAAATGCGCAGACTTCTGCACGAACACCGGCACGCGTCCATCGTCCGCGCGATCGGCGAGGAACGTCGACGCGACGCCTTTGCGTGCGCGACGGCCGTTGTGATAACGCACGGCCGACACGGTCAGGTGAATCTCGCCCCGGTGCGCGCTCGGGCTCGACGCGATCGAATAGAGGCGCGGCTGCATGCGCTTGAGCATGCCGACCAGCTCCGTGCCCGACAGATCGACCGGAAACGCGTGCAGCACGTCCGCGAGCTGCTGCCCCCACAGCCATTGCTTCAGGTCGCCCTTGCGATCGTCGCCGAGCAACGCCTTCAGCGCACCGTTCGCGCTGCGCGACGCGATGAACGCGAGCGTATCCGGATGCGGACGCGTGATGTCGAAGTGGCGCGCGAGCGCGTCGCCGAGGCGGATCTCGCCGACGCCCGCCACCGACACCGGCGCATCGGCCTTCAGCGCGGTCACCGACAGCAGTTCGTCGACCAGTTCCGGGCAGTTGGTCGGCCACACGCCGAGCGCATCGCCGGTTTCGTATTCGAGGTTCGCGCCGTCGGTCGACAACGACACGTAGCGCGTGTCCTTCACGGCGCCCGGGCGATTGAGCCGCACGTTCGCGACGAGCTTCGACGGCGCCGGCTGCGCCTTCGTCGGCAGCAGCCCCGGCGGGCTCATCCCGCCGGACGGCACCGCGTGCAGCGCCGCGTCGGCCTCCTTGATCCGCGCGACGACGCGTTCGAGCCACTGGTCGGCATCGTGCTGGAATTCGACGTCGCAATCGACGCGCGCGCACAGGCGCGCCGCGCCGAGTTCCGCGAGCCGCGCGTCGAGGCGGCGGCCGTGGCCGCAGAACTGGTCGTAGTTGCGGTCGCCGAACGCGAGTACCGCGAAATGCACGCCGTCGAGCCGTGCCGCGCTGCCGGCCCGCAGCGCGTCCCAGAACTCGCTGCCGTTGTCGGGTGCGTCGCCGTCGCCGAACGTGCTCGTCATCAGCAGCACGTATTGCGCACCGGCAAGCGACGCGACTGGATAGTCGGACATGCACGCGCTGCGGATCTCGAAACCCGCGTTCATCAACCGCGTCGCGTAATCGTCGGTCAGCGATTCGATGTTGCCGGTCTGCGACGCCCACAGCAGCACGACCTTCGGTCGCGTGCGCACGATCCGCACGCCGCCGGATGCGGCGGTCTCGGCCGGCAGCGCGGCGGTGGCGGCAACCTGCTCATGCGCAGGCAGCGAGCGGCTGAACAGGCCCGCGAGCATCCCGTCGAGCCAGAGCCGCACCGGCGGCGTCAACGGCGCGGCGGCCGGCAGCACCGGCACACCGCCCTCGCGCCGGCCGGCGCTGGCCTTCAGCCCGCTGACGAGGCCCGCCACATACAGCCGTTCGGTATCGGTCAACGGCGGCGGCGCGAGATCGGCGACGCCGAGCGCGGCCGCGAAAGTGTCGATGTCTGCCATGTCGGATTCCTGTGAAGCAGCAGCCTGCACCGGCGCCGGCGCGGGCCCCGCGTCGTCGGCGCATGCATCGGGTTGCGCCGTGTCGTCATCGGCGGACGCGAACGCATCCGTGTCGACGCGCCGCAGCGCGACCGCGCAATATTTCAGTTCGGGTTGCTGCGATTCCGGATCGATCGCGTCGTTCGTCACCGCGTTGACGCACAGGTCGTCGCCGTACACGTCGTTCCAGTGCATCGGCGCGAAGCAGTTGCCGCGCCGCACGCGTTCGGTCACGACGGCCGGCAGCACCGCGCGGCCGCGCGCCGAACGGATTTCGACGCCGTCCTTCGCCGCAATGCCGAGCGCGCGCGCATCGTCCGGGTGCAGTTCGACGAACGGGCGCGGGTTGAGCTTGTTCAGCATCGCGACCTTGCCCGTCTTCGTCATCGTGTGCCACTGATGCTGCAGCCGCCCGGTGTTCAGCACGATCGGGAACGTGTCGTCGGGCAGTTCGGCCGGGTCGACGTGCGGCCGCGCGAAGAAGCGCGCCTTGCCCGACGGTGTCGGGAATGCGATGCGCGGCGCATCGCCGCCGTCGGCGGCCGTGCGCGGCGTCTGGCTCACGCCGTCGTTCAGGTAGCGGACCGGATGCCGCTCGCGCGCGGTGCCCGGCGCGACCGGCCATTGCACCGGGCCGTCGCGCAGCGCCGCATGGCTCGCGCCGCGCAGGTCGTAACCGGTCGCCGGATTCGAGAAGCGCACGATCTCGTCGAACACGTCGGCCGCCGACGCATAGTCGAAGGCCTCGCCGAAGCCCATCGCACGCGCGACTTCCGCGACGATGCGCCAGTCGGGCAGCGCGTCGCCGGGCGGCGCGACCGCCGCGCGCATCAGCGTCATGTTGCGCTCGGAGTTGACCATCACGCCGTCGCCCTCGGCCCACAGCGCGCCGGGCAGCAGGATGTCCGCGTAGCGGTTGGTCTCGGTGTCGAGGAACGCGTCCTGCGCGATCACGAGCTCCGCGGCCTGCAGACCGGCGATCACGTTCCGCCGGTTCGGCACGGTCGCGACCGGGTTCGTGCAAACGATCCAGCACGCCTTGATGTCGCCGGCCGCCATCCGTTCGAACAGGTCGACCGTGCCCTTGCCGGCGTCCTTGCGCAGCGTGCCGGCGGGCACGCGCCACAGGTCCTCGACGAAGCGGCGGTCGTCGTCGGACAGCACCGAGCGCTGGCCCGGCAAGCCCGGCCCCATGTAGCCCATCTCGCGCCCGCCCATCGCGTTCGGCTGACCGGTCAGCGAGAACGGGCCGCTGCCGGCGCGGCAAATCCTGCCGGTTGCCAGATGCAGGTTGCAGATCGCGTTGGTGTTCCACACGCCGTGCGTGCTCTGGTTGAGCCCCATCGTCCAGCAGCTCATCCATTCCTGCGCATCGCCGATCCATTGCGCGGCCGTGCGCAGGTCGGCTTCCGCGAGCCCGGTGATCGCGGCCACGCGTTCGGGCGTGTAGTCGGCGAGAAACGCGGGCATCGCGTCCCAGCCTTCCGTGTATGCGTCGATGAACGCGGCATCGGTGCGGCCGTTCGCATGCAGCAGATGCAGCAGCCCGTTGGCGAGCGCGAGATCGGTGCCAGGCCGGATCTGCAGGAACAGGTCGGCCTTGTCGGCGGTGCCGGTGCGGCGCGGATCGACCACGATCAGCTTCGCGCCGGCCTTCACGCGGTCCATCATCCGCAGGAACAGGATCGGGTGGCAGTCGGCCATGTTCGCGCCGATCACGAAAAACAGGTTCGCGCGATCGAAGTCCTGGTACGACCCGGGCGGGCCGTCCGCGCCGAGCGACTGCTTGTAGCCGGTGCTCGCGCTCGCCATGCAGAGACGCGAGTTCGACTCGATGTTGTGGGTGCCGACGAAACCCTTCGCGAGCTTGTTGACGAGGTATTGCGCCTCGATCGACATCTGCCCCGACACGTAGAACGACAGCGCGTCGGGGCCGTGCGCATCGAGCACCGCGCGCAGCCGGCGCGCGGTTTCGGCGATCGCGTCGCGCGCCGGCAGCGGTACGAGGTCGTCCTCGCGCGCGCGGCGCACGAACGCGCGGTCGAGCCGTCCCGAGCGGCGCAGCGCCACGTGCGCCGACGATCCCTTCGTGCACAGCCGCCCGAAGTTGGCCGGATGGTCGGCGTCGCCGGAGACCTTGACGACTTCGCCGTCCTCGACGTGCAGCACCATTCCGCAGCCGACGCCGCAGTACGGGCACACGCTCTTGACGGGGGTGGCGGTCATGCGCGCTCCGGGACGGTCAGGCCGCGATCCATACGAAACCGTCCTCGACCCGCGACGGATACGCATTCACCGACTGCTCGGGCGCCTCCAGGCATTCGCCGGTGCGCAGGTCGAAGTGCTGCTTGTACAGCGGCGACGCGACCACGATGCGCTCGCCGAGGCTGCCGATCAGCCCGCGCGACATCACGGCCGCCTGCGATACCGGATCGACGTTGTCGATCGCGAACACGCCGCCGTCGGCATGCGCGACGTGGAATACCGCGACCTGCGCGCCGTTGACGAGCGCGCACACGCCGGTGTTCGGCACGATGTCGTCGAGCGCGCACACGCGGGTCCAGGATGGCGAAAGACGATCGTTCATGACGGGCTCCTTGAAGTGATGCGGATATCGGTCAGGCGGTTGCCGGTTCGGTCGCGCTGTCGGCCACGACGGGAATCGGCACGCGCTTGCCGCCCGCCCGCTCACCGGGTGTCGCGGGCCGGATCTGGCCGCGCGTCTCGACGAATTCGATGGTCGTGTCGGGCGCGTCGCTGTTCACGAAGTGGCGGAAACGCTTGCGCGTATCCGGATCGGTGACGGCCCGCTTCCATTCGCATTCGTAGGTGTCGACCACGTGCTGCATGTCGGCTTCGAGTTCGGCCGCGATCGCGAGCTTGTCGTGCACGACGACGTCGATCAGGTAGTCGAGACCGCCTTCGAGGTTGTCGCGCCACACGCTGGTGCGCTGCAGCCGGTCGGCGGTGCGCACGTAGAAC
Source organism: Burkholderia sp. Tr-20355 (assembly GCF_017104685.1). Classification (NCBI taxonomy): domain Bacteria; kingdom Pseudomonadati; phylum Pseudomonadota; class Betaproteobacteria; order Burkholderiales; family Burkholderiaceae; genus Burkholderia; species Burkholderia sp. Tr-20355. Next base: position 34,779 of record NZ_JAAGPK010000046.1, read on the forward strand.
ATCAGGAAGCGGTCGACGTAGCGGACCAGCGTGTCGCGGTCGAGGTCGGACGCGAGCAGCTCCGCATGGCGCGGTTTCATCCCGCCGTTGCCGCACACGTACAGGTTCCAGCCCTTTTCGGTCGCGATGATGCCGACGTCCTTGCCCTGCGCTTCCGCGCATTCGCGCGTGCAGCCGGATACGCCGAACTTGATCTTGTGCGGCGCGCGCAACCCCTTGTAGCGATGCTCGAGGTCGATCGCGAGACCGACCGAATCGCCGACGCCGTAGCGGCACCAGGTCGACCCGACGCACGATTTCACCGTGCGCAGCGCCTTGCCGTACGCGTGCCCCGACTCGAAGCCGGCCGCGATCAGCTCCTCCCAGATCGACGGCAACTGCTCGACGCGCGCGCCGAACAGGTCGACGCGCTGGCCGCCGGTGATCTTCGTGTACAGGCCGTACTTCTTCGCGACCTGACCGACCGCGATCAGCCCTTCCGGCGTGACTTCGCCGCCCGGCATGCGCGGCACGACCGAGTAGGTGCCGTCGCGCTGGATGTTCGCGAGGTAATAGTCGTTCGAATCCTGCAGCCCCGCGTGCGCCTTCTTGAGCACGAACTCGTTGAAGCACGATGCGAGAATGCCCGCCACGGCCGGCTTGCACACGTCGCAGCCAAGCCCGCGGCCGTGCTTCGCGAGCAGGTCGTCGAAGGTCGTGATGCGCTCGACGCGAATCAGGTGGAACAGCGCCTGGCGCGAATACGGGAAGTGCTCGCACAGATGGTTGTCGACCGCGAGGCCCTGCTTCCGCATCTCGGCCTTCATGATCTGCGTGACGAGCGGCACGCAGCCGCCGCACGACGTGCCGGCGCCCGTGCACGTCTTCAGCGCGCCGAGGCTCGTCGCGCCGCCGGCGACCGCCGCGCAGATCTGCGACTTCGACACGTTGTTGCACGAGCAGATCTGCGCGGCCGCGGGCAGCGCGTCGACGCCGATCGCCGGCTTCGCCGCGCCGTCCGACGACGGCAGGATCAGGAATTCGGGCGACTCGGGCAGCTCGATGCGGTTCAGCATCATCTGCAGCAGCGTGCCGTACTCGGCCGCGTCGCCGACCATCACCGCGCCGTGCAGGAACTTGCCGCAGTCGGATACCACGAGCTTCTTGTAGACCTGGCGGCGCTCGTCCGCATACTGGTAGGTGCGGCTGCCGGCCGTCGTGCCGTGCGCGTCGCCGATGCTCGCGACGTCGACGCCCATCAGCTTCAGCTTCGTGCTCATGTCGGCGCCCGCGAACGCGGCTGCGGCCCCCGCGCCGACCTCGCCGCCAAGCTGCGTCGCGACCACGCGCGCCATGTCGTAGCCGGGCGCGACGAGGCCGTACACCATGCCGTTCCAGGCCGCGCATTCGCCGATCGCGTAGATGTCGGCGTCGCTCGTGCGGCACGCGTCGTCGATCGCGATGCCGCCGCGCGGGCCGGTGTCGAGCCCGCACGCACGGGCCAGTTCGTCGCGCGCACGGATGCCGGCCGAGAACACGATCATGTCGGCGTCGAGATGCGTGCCGTCGGCGAATGCCATCCGGTGCGCGCCGTCCTCGCCGTCGACGATTTCCAGCGTGTTCTTGCCCGTATGCACGGTCACGCCGAGCGCCTCGATCTTCGCGCGCAGCATCCGGCCGCCGCCGTCGTCGACCTGCACGGCCATCAGCCGCGGCGCGAATTCGACGACGTGGGTGTCGAGCCCCATGTCGCGCAGCGCCTTCGCGCATTCGAGGCCGAGCAGCCCGCCGCCGATCACGACGCCGCGCTTCGCGTGCGCGCCGCACGCCTGCATCGCCTCGAGATCCTCGATCGTCCGGTACACGAAGCAGCCTGCGCGATCGCGCCCCGGCACCGGCGGCACGAACGGGCGCGAGCCCGTGGCGAGCACGAGCTTGTCGTACGCGAGCGTTTCGCCCGACGCAAGCGTGACCGTATGCGCGGCGCGGTCGATCGACGCGACCTGCGCGTTCAGCCGCAGGTCGAACTGCGGATGACGCTCGAAGAAGCCCGGCTCGACCAGCGACAGGTCGTGCGCCGACTTGCCCGCGAAGAACTCGGACAGGTGCACGCGATCGTAGGCCGGGCGCGGCTCCTCGCCGAGCACGGTGACCTGCAGCGCGCCCGCCACGCCCGCTTGCGCCGCGACGCATTCGAGGAACTTGTGGCCGACCATGCCGTGGCCGATGACGATGAGTTTCATGGTGAAGGTTCCTTCGCTCGATCAGTTCGCGGCGTTGGCGGCGGCCAGCGCGCGATCGCGCAGCTCGGCTTCGCGTGCCTTGTGTTCTTCGCTGAAGCGCACGGCCATCGCGCACAGCGCGGTCGCGGTCACGACGAGGCCGAGCAGGCTCAGCGTCTGCTGCACGTCACCCACGCCCTTCAGCAGGAAAGCCGCCGCCACCGCGCCGACGTTGCCGCCCGCGCCGACGATCCCCGCGACGCCGCCGAGCGCCTTGCGGTCGATGAACGGCACCAGCGCGTAGGTCGCGCCACAGGCCATGTGCGTGAACAGGCCGAAGGCCAGCATCGCGACGAGTGCGACGCCGACGCTTTGCGCATGCGAGAACCAGATCAGCCCGAGCCCTTCGCCGACGATCAGCGCGCACAGCAGCGCCGCGCGCACGTCGAGGCTGCGGCGCGTGGCGATCTTGTCGGACAGCCAGCCGCCGAGCGCGCGGGCGAACAGCGCGAGCAGCCCGAACAGGCCGACCGCGAAACCGGCGTCCTTCAGCGACAGGCTGAAGTGATTGACGTAGTACAGCGCGGCGATGTTGTGGATGAATACCTCGACGCCGAAGCACGCACCGTAGGTGACGAACAGCATCCACACGCGATAGTTCGCGCATGCGGCGACAAAGCTCGCCCAGCCGCCCTTCTTGCCGCTGTCGACCGTCACGCCCTCCTTGCGCAGCGCGATGATGTCGCCTTGCGGGCAGTCCTGCGTGAAACGCCAGTACGCCCAGGCCATCACGAGCATCGCGACGCCCGGCACGACCAGCGCGACGCGCCACGACGAATCCTCGCCGAGGCCGAGCATCAGGCCGGCGGCGACGAGCAGCGGCATCAGCGCCTGCGTCGCGCCGGCACCGGCGTTGCCCCAGCCCGCCGTCGTCGCGTTCGCGGTGCCGACGACGTTCGGCGCGAACATGACCGACGTGTGGTACTGCGTGATCACGAAGCCCGCGCCGATCGCACCGATGCCGAGCCGGCAGATCAGGAACGACAGGTAGTCGTGCGTGAACGACACCGCGAACACGGGAATCGCGCCAAGCAGCAGCAGGCCGACATACACGCGGCGCGGGCCGAAGCGGTCGCACAACGGGCCGACGAGCAGCCGCACGGCGATCGTCGCGGCCACCGCGGCGATGTTGATGTTGGCGACCTGAGCCGCCGTCAGGTGAAATTCGCGTGCAATGAGCGGCATCAGCGGCGCGCACGCGAACCACGCGAAGAAACAGACGAAGAACGCCATCCACGTCATGTGGAACGCGCGCATCGGCGCGGTGCGGAAGCTGAAGAGATCGATACGGGTAGCTTTGTCGGTCATGTCATCCGCCAAACGAAAAACGGCGTCCTGCGCACCCGGTCTCGTCGAGACCCGATGCGTAGGACGCCGTTGCCCAAGAAGCCCGTTGCCGGGCGCGTCGGTAATCGGTACTGCGGACGAATCGCCGTTGATCCGCCCGAATCGGCTTACGCAAACGCCATGCCATGTTGCCGCCAATCGGGCCCGCAGCCCCGCCGTACAAGGCTTGCCGGCCGGCATGCGGCGCCCGGCGACGCGCGGCGGACGCTGCGCGGTGAGGCAACGAGGCACAGATGTGGTGCGCTGCAGCACTGTCGCCGTGCGACATCGCGGTGCGCACACGTGGCGCACGACGCACGCGATACGGCATGGTGGCTGCCCGCGCGCGGTGCGTGCCGGGCCGTGCACCGGTTGGCCCGGATATTGCTCGATCTCGTGCGCGACACCGGCAACGGCGCCGGTGGGCAGTTCCCGCAAACCCTTGCCCGCCCTTCGGGACAGGCTCCCCCAGGACAACGGCGTCCCTCCCGTGCGCGGCACGGCGGATGCCGGTGTGTTTCGATCGCCCGCCGCCACCGCGCAGACCGTTATCGACCGCCGCACGCACGCATGCGGCAATGGAACACGACATGACGACTGGCAAAGTCACGCTGCTGGGCGCCGGCCCCGGCGATCCCGATCTCCTCACGTTGAAGGCCGTAAAGGCACTCGCCGCCGCCGACGTGCTGCTGCTCGACGACCTGGTCGCGCCCGGCATCGCCGAACTCGCGCCGCGGGCGCGCGTGATCCGCGTCGGCAAGCGCGGCGGCTGCCGCTCCACGCCGCAGGCATTCATCGAGAAGCTGATGCGCCGCTACGCGCTGCGCGGCGCGCACGTGGTGCGCGTGAAAGGCGGCGACGCGCTGCTGTTCGGCCGCGCCGGCGAAGAACTCGCGACACTGCGCGCCGCCGCGATTCCGGTCGAGATCGTCAGCGGCATCTCGTCGGGATTCGCGGCCGCCGCGAGCCTCGGCGTCTCGCTCACGCACCGCGCGCACTGCCAGGGCGTCACGTTCGTCACCGCACACCGCCAGGATCACGGCGAACCCGACTGGGCGCGGCTCGCGGCGACCGGCACGACGCTCGCGATCTACATGGGGATGAGCCGCATCGACCGCATCGCGTCGGGCCTGCTCGCCGCGCTGCCGGCGTCGACGCCGGCAGCGGCCGTGCAATGGGCCGGCACGCCCGACGAACGCCGCTGGACCGGCACGCTCGGCACGCTTGCGCACGGCATCGACGCCGCGCGGCTCGGCAGCCCGGCCGTGATCCTCGTCGGCGGCGCGATCGGCGAAGCCGCCGCGCAGGATGCGGATGCCGCGGTCGGCACGGTGTTTTCGCGGGCCGCCTGACATGCACGGCTTCGCACGGCTTCGGCCGCTCTCCGTTCCCGCCGCCAACGGCCACGCGCGCGGCCTGCATGCGTCGTTCGCGCGCGGCCCCGCGGCTTCACCGCTCCTGTCGCCTGCCTCATGAGTTCGCCTGCCCAGCCCCCCCGCCTGCGCGTGCTGCTCGTTACCGACACCGACAAGCCGATCGGCGAGCTCGGCGACGCGCTCGCGCGCCTCGGCTACGAGATGCTGAACGACGTCGCGACACCCGCGCGCCTGCCGGCAGCCGTCGAGGAGCAGCGCCCCGACGTCGTGATCATCGACACCGATTCGCCGTCGCGCGACACGCTCGAACAACTTGCGGTGATGCACACGACCGCGCCGCGCCCCGTGCTGATGTTCAGCCACGACGCCGACCAGGAACTGATCCGAGCGGCGGTCGGCGCGGGCGTCAGCGCGTATCTCGTCGAAGGCTTGTCGGCCGAGCGGCTCGCCCCGATTCTCGAAGTCGCGCTCGCGCGCTTCTCGCACGACGATGCGCTGCGCCGCCGGCTGGCCGACGTCGAGCGCGAACTCGCGGAACGCAAGCTGATCGACCGCGCGAAACGCGCGCTGATGGACCAGCGCAAGCTGTCCGAGCACGACGCGTACGCGGCGCTGCGCAAGCGCGCGATGGATCAGGGCCTGCGCATCGTCGACGTCGCGCGCCAACTGCTCGACGCCTCACCCCAGTCATGAGTGCCATGGATACCTCACCTCCCGCCGCGCCGGAACGCGCCCATCTTCGCCTCGGGTTCGTCGCGCTGAGCGACGCGGCCCCGCTGATCGTCGCGCAGCGCCTGAACCTCGGCGCGCGGCACGGCCTCACGCTCGAGCCGAGCCGCCAGCCGTCCTGGGCCGCCGTGCGCGACAAGCTGCTGAGCGGCGAACTCGACGCCGCGCATGCGCTGTACGGCCTCGTCACCGGGCTGCAGCTCGGCATCGGCGGCCCGCAGGCCGACATGGCCGCGCTGATGGTGCTGAACCGCAACGGCCAGGCGATCACATTGTCGCGCGGCCTCGCCGACGCGTTCCGCGACACCGGCAGCCTGCGCGACACGTTCGCGACGCTCGGCCGCAAGCCGCTGCTCGCGCAGACGTTCCCGACCGGCACGCACGCGATGTGGCTGAACCACTGGCTCGCGTCGCACGGCGTCGATCCGCTGCGCGACGTGCGCAGCGTCGTGATCCCGCCGCCCGAGATGGTCGCCGCGCTCGCCGGCGGCGAGCTCGACGGCTTCTGTGCCGGCGAGCCATGGCACGCGGTGGCCGACGCATGCGGCGCGGGCCGCACCGTCGCGGTCACGAGCGAGATCTGGCCCGATCATCCGGAAAAGGTGCTGGCGGCGCGGCGCGACTTCGTCGCGCTGTATCCGGCCACCGCGCGAGCGCTGATCCGCACGCTCGTCGATGCGTGTGCGTGGCTCGACAGCGCCGCGCATCGCCGCGAGGCCGCCGACTGGCTCGCGTCGCCCGACGCGCTCGGCGTGCCGGCCCGCTTGATCGCGCCGCGCCTGCTCGGCGACTACGGCGCCGGGCCGTTCGCCACGCCGCCGCTGCCGATCCGCTTCCACGACGGCGGTACCGTGAACCGGCCCGATCCGCTCGAAGGCCGCTGGTTCCTGTCCCAATACCGGCGCTGGGGGATGCTCGACGGCCCGCACGACGATGCGGCGATCGCCGCGGCAATCGCGCAGACCGCGTTGTATGATGCTGCGGTCGCCGAAGGCGGCGCATCGGGCCCGTCGCGCGCGTAATGCGCGCGCCTGAAGCCGAAGGCGCGCTCCCGGGCCGCGCCACACCGCTCCGGGCCACCCGGCGGCGGCCGGCAGGCACCGCCCGGGCGACACCGCATGACCACTCCGTCCCCGATCCGAATCGATGCCGAAACGTACGCGCGCGCCGCTCGACGTGCTGCTCACCGAAATCCGCGCGTGCCGTGCCTGCGAAGCCGACCTGCCGCTCGGCCCGCGCCCCGTTGTGCGCGCCCATCGCGACGCACGCATCCTGATCGTCGGGCAGGCGCCGGGCGCACGCGTCCACGCGAGCGGCATCCCGTGGGACGACGCGAGCGGCAAGCGGCTGCGCGGCTGGCTCGACGTCGACGCCGACACCTTCTACGACGAAGCGCGCTTCGCGATCGTGCCGATGGGTTTCTGCTATCCGGGCCGCGGCGCGAGCGGCGACAACCCGCCGCGCCCGGAGTGCGCGCCGCTGTGGCTCGACCGGCTGCTGGCCGAACTGCCGTCGATCCGCCTGACGCTGCTGGTCGGCCAGTACGCGCAGCGGCATTTCCTGCGCGACACGCGCCAGGCGACGCTGACCGACACCGTGCACGCGTGGCGCGACTACGGCCCCGGCGTGGTGCCGCTGCCGCATCCGTCGCCGCGCAACCAGGCGTGGTTCAAGCACCACCTGTGGTTCGACGCCGAAGTCGTGCCCGAACTCCGCCGCCGCGTGGCACCGCTGCTCGGCCGATGAACGCAATCACCGGCGGCCTCGCCACGCCTCGCGTCCCGCCCGATGTCCCCGCCATCCCCTCATGAATACCACCTCGACCGACCTCGACTTTGCCTGCACCGGATGCGGCGCATGCTGCCGCGACCTGCGCATTCCGCTGACGCTCGACGAGGCGATCGCATGGCTGCAACGCGGCGGCCACGTGGAACTGCTGTGCGACGCGATGCCGTGGCCCGTCGAACCCGAGCCCGGCGACGCCTTCGCTGCCTACAAGCGCGCGCGTTCGACGCCCGCGACGAGCGGTTCGCTGCCCGTGCGCATCACGGCCGTGCTCACCGCGTCGCATGCCGGCCCGTGCCCGAACCTGCGCGACGACCTGCGCTGCGGGATCTACGACGAACGCCCGCTCGTATGCCGGATCTATCCGGCCGAAGTCAATCCGTTCGTGCCGCTGATGCCCGGCGGCAAGCAATGCCCGCCCGACGCGTGGCGGCACGCGCCGCTGGTCCGCGGCGGCATGCTCGTGGACGCGGCAACGCACGAGACCATCGCACGCTCGCGCGCGGCGAGCGAAGCCGAGACGCCGTTGCGCGCGCGGCTGTGCGCGGCGCTGGGCATCGACACCGCGGCCGTCGCCAATGAAGGCTTCATGGTTCATGCGCCGCCGGCCGCCGCGTTGCTCGCCGCGCTGACCGACCTGCGCACCCCGTTGCCGGCCGAAACCGGCGCCGCAATCGAATGGACGCTGGTGTCGAACCGCGCGCCCACGGTGGAAACGCTCGTGTCGGTCGGTGCATCGAGTATGCTCGCCGCCCGCGGCACGGAGCCGCACGCCCGCTATCTCGGCTTCCATCCGGACGCCTGATCGCCGCGCCGCCACGCGCCCGCACGTTCCGGCCGCGCCCGGTTCGCTGTACCATCGCGGCTCAACCGCGTCATCCACAGCAGAATCCCTCATGCCCTCCACCGCCCCGCCGCGCCTGTACGGGATGCCCGAACGCAGCGACCGGCTCGACTTCTACATCCGCGACCAGGCGTCGCGGCAGGCGATCACCGAGCCGCACCGGCACGCGTATTTCCAGATCCAGTTCAACCTCGGCGGCGACACCGAGCAACGGATCGGCGGCGTCACGCGGCCGTTTCCGCGCGGCGCGCTCGCGTTCGTGCTGCCGCACCGCGAGCACCTGATCCCGCATCCGGACGGCGCGCATTTCATCGTGATCAACTTCAGCCAGGCGTTCCTGCGCGCCGATCTCGACGTCGATCCGCTCGATCTCGAGGACGTGCCCGCACACCGCTTCCCCGAGCTGACGCCGTTCCGCTTCCAGGAGCATCTCGACTTCATCCTGACCGGCGACACGTTCGACGAGGCACGCCGCCTCGCGCTGTGCATGCTCGACACCGATCGCGTGCGCACGTTCGGCTCGACCACGTTGCTGCGCGGCTATCTGCTGCAGCTGATCGGGCTCGTCTGCACGCAGTATGCGGGTGCGCTCGACAAGCTCGCGCAGCGCGGCGCCCAGCGCGCGGGCCGGCGCGACGCGCTCGCGCGCGTGCTGCGGCACGTCCGCGCGAACCTGACCCGCGAGGACCTGACGCTCGCCGCGACCGCCGAGGCCGCGTTCCTGTCGCCGAACTATCTCGCGCACCTGATCCGCAAGGAAACCGGCAGCACGTTCACCGATCTCGTGACCGAGCGCCGGATCGCGCTCGCGCAATCGCTGCTGGCCCACACGAGCCGGCGCATCGCGGACATCGCGCGCTCGGTCGGCTTCCGCGACGAAGGCTATTTCGCGCGGCGCTTCCGGGCGCGCGTCGGCGTGTCGCCGAAGGCCTACCGCGACGCGAACGCCGCGCTCCCGGACGGCGACGATGCGCCGGCGGCCGCCGACACGTAGTTTTGTCCCGGTAAAACGCAGTTGCGTCGCATCCGGCCGCCCGCGCGTCGGGTATCGTTGCACGCATGCCGACCCGGGCGCCGCACGGGCACCGGTATCCGTCTTCCCACCGAACGAGGCCATCCGATGTCCGCCTATGTCATCGACGCCGCCGAGCGTCCTTCCGTCGAAGTCGACCAGTCGTCCGCGCGCTTTCCGGTGCGCCGCGTATTCTGCGTCGGCCGCAACTACGCCGACCATGCCCGCGAAATGGGCGCCGATCCCGACCGCGAACCGCCGTTCTTCTTCACGAAGCCGGCCGACGCGATCGTCCCGGCCAGCGGCACCGTCGCCTATCCGCCGCTGACGAACGACCTCCATCATGAAATCGAGCTGGTGGTCGCCATCGGCAAGGACGGCCGGTCGATCGACCCGGCCGACGCGCTGTCGCACGTCTGGGGCTACGGCGTCGGTGTCGACCTCACGCGCCGCGACCTGCAGGCCGAGGCGAAGAAGCTGAGCCGCCCGTGGGACTGGGCGAAGGGTTTCGACGCATCGGGCCCCGTGACCGCCCTGCGCGCGGCGTCGGCCACCGGCCACCCGGAGACGGGCCGCATCTGGCTCGCCGTGAACGGCAACACGCGCCAGCAAGGCGATCTGGCCGACATGATCTGGGCCGTGCCCGACGTCATCGCCTACGTGTCGCGTTCGGTCGAGCTGAAGGCCGGCGACCTGATCTTCACCGGCACGCCGGCCGGCGTCGGCGCGCTGCAGCCGGGCGACCGCGTGACGGGCGGCGTCGACGGCGTCGCGACGTTCGAATTCGTGGTGGGCGCGAAGCCGTAATGCGGCACGCACGGCGGCCGCCCGTCCGGGCCGCCGTGCGGTATCCCGATGCCGGTCAGCCGTAACGGCGCAGGAATGCGTCGGCGACGGTCGGCGGATTCAGCACTTTCGCCGATGCGTTTTCCAGCGCCTCGGCCGCGTCGTCGTCGCTGATCGACACGAACGGCGTGATGGCCGCCCTGTCCTCGCCCGTACCGAACAGGCCCTCGCGGTCGAGCAGCCGCAATGCCTCGATCATGTCGGTCTGCAGTTGCCGCGAGAATGCCGCGAATCGCGACTGGACGAACCGCGGGCTCAGCACTTCGTCGGCCAGCCTGCCGCAGATCGCGTTGAACGGCGAAGCCTCCGCCGCCTCGTACGCCCATTCGGCGGAGCCCCACGTGCACCACGGCGCCGGATCGTCGTCCGCGATCGCCCGTTGCGCGCGGATCCGGCGCAGCCCCTCGATCGAATTGGCGGCCGGCACCACCGTCATCGCGCCGCTGTCCGTATAAAGCGCGAACGCGTAGAAATGTTCGTCGGGGTGCAACGCCCGCAGCGCCTTGAAGGTCGCCCTCGCGGCATCGGCAATGTCCCGCTGGAAATCTGAAAAATCGCTCATCGCTTCCTCGCCCAGGCACCGTTCGCGCGTCGGCGAATACGGCTCGCGGAGGGTGCATCGTCTCCCGGTATTCGACGAATTGTCCGCCAATCGGCCGCGCCACGGTACCGGGCCGCACCCGCGGTCAGCGTGCGGTGTCCCGCGCATCGAATATCCTCACGCAGATCGCGGCCGCCAGCGCGATCGCCGTCGACAGCAGCATCATCGCGAGCGGCGCGTAACCCGCGTTGCCGGCGGTCAGCACCGCGCCCGTCAGCGACGACCACGCGGCGCCGCCGGCGATCGTCATCGCACCGGCCAGCCCCGACGCGGTGCCCGCCAGCTCCGGGCGCACCGACACCGCGCCGGCATGCGCGCCGGGATTCGTCAGCCCGTTGCCGATGCCGACCAGCACGCACGGGCCGAACCACGCGAGCGGATGCGGCGCGCCGCCGAACACGAGCGCAAGCGCGATCAGGGGCCCCGCACACGCGACGACGCGTCCGCACAGGATCGTCGTGGCCAGTGCGTAGCGGCGCGCGACACGCGCGGCCAGAAAGCTGCCGCCGACGAAACCGGCCGTGATCGTCCCCATGCAGAAGCCGATCTCCGCCGGCGGGATGCCGAACAGCGTTTTCGCGGCGAGCGGCGCGCCGGCCAGGAATGCGTAGAACGCGCCCGTCGAGAACGCCATGCAAAGCGCATAGGCCCAGAAACGGCGCGCGCGCAGCAGCGCCGGATAGGCACGAAGCTGCTGCCGGAAGCTCGATGAACGCTGCGTATGGGTTTCGACGAGATCGAACGCGCACCAGCCGAACAGCGCGATGCCGGCCGCGCCGAGCAGCCAGAAGCTCGCCCGCCAGCCGGCCGCCTGGTCGAGCGCGCCGCAGAGCGTCGGGCCGAGCATCGGCGCGAACGCGGCCGCCATCGCCGCATAGCCGATCCGGCTCGCCGCGCGCGCGCCGCCGCCGGTATCGCGGATCGTCGCCATCGACACCGGGTAGACCGACGTGATCGCCGCCTGCATCACCCGGCACGCGAGAAACACGCGGACATCGGCCGCCATCGCGCAGCCGAGCGAACCGAGCGCGAATATGCCGACGCTCGTCAGCACGACCGGCCGCCGCCCGAACCGGTCCGACAGCGGTCCCATCACGAACTCGAGCGACGCGGCCACCGCCGCGTAACCGCCGAGCGACAGCGCGACGAGCGCATAGTCGGTGCGCAGGTCGCGCGCGATCGCCGGCAACGACGGCAGGAACAGGCTCAGCGGCAGCACCGAGAGCGCGCAGAGCAGGATCAGCGTCGCCTGTCGCGGCGACGCCGGGGCGGAATCGATCGGCGGGTTCGATGACAAGCGGATGCCCTCCATGCACGTGCCCGACGGCCGTGCGCAATGCAAAAAAAAGCCCCCGAACGAGTCGGGGGCGCATGGGTGCCGGCGCGGTGCCGCTACCGGACCCTGCGCCTGTGGACTACGACGATGAAGCAAGCCGTTTTCATGCCGAATGGCTCCTGAATGCCGGGCAGACCGCCCGTGATATCGGACGATGTTAGGCGGACGACGCCGGCCGCGTCAACGCCCTAACGCGCGCGCACCGACACGAACTTCCGCGCGTTGTTGCGCTGGATCAGCACGGCGATCACGTTGCCGCCGCTCGCTTCGAGCGACTGCACGTCGTCCGGCGTCTCGAGCAGCGTGTCGTTGAGTTCCAGGACGACGTCGCCCGGCTGGATGCCCGCGCTCGCGGCCGGCCCGTGCACCGCGTCCACCATCATCCCGACCGCGAGCCCCGTCGAACGGCGCTCGTCGTCGCTCAGCGCGTGCATCGTCAGTCCCAGCCGGTCGCCCCGGTCGCCCGCCCCCGGGCCCGATCGTGCCGCAGCCTTCGGCGCGGCCATGCCCGCCGTCGCGGCCGGTGCGTTCCCGGCCGCGTCATCGGCGCCCGTGATCGTCAGCATCACCGGGGCGCGGTTGCGGATCACGCGCAGCGGCGCCTTCTCGCCGGGCGGCAGCGCGGCGGCCAGGTCGTTCAGTTCGGCCGAGCGGCCAATCGCCTTGTCGCCGAACTTCACGATCACGTCGCCGGGCTTCAGACCGGCCTCGGCGGCCGGCGAGCCCGGCGCGACGCCGTTGACGAGCGCGCCCGCCGGGCGCGGCAGCCCGAATGCCGCGGCCAGCCCGACGCCGACGTCCTGCACGTCGACGCCGAACGCGTTGCCGGACGACGCCCCGGGCGCGGACGCCTGAACCTGTTGCGCCTGCATCTGTGCCTGCTGTTGCGCCTGCCACTGCGCGCGCACCTTTGCCGCGAATGCGATCGGAATCGCGAACGTCATGCTCGCGTAGCGATCGTTGCCGGTGTAGACCTGCACCGCGATGCCGATCACGTCGCCCGCGCGATTGAACACGGGGCCGCCCGAGTTGTCGGGATTCGGCGAGATGTCGGTTTCGAAGAACGGGAACGTGCTGCCGTCCGGCAAGCGGTGCGACGTCGCGCTGACGATGCCGGCCGTGACCGTGTTGCCCGCCCCGTCCGGCGCGCCGATCGTCATCACCGGCTCACCCGCGCGGACCTTCGACGCATCGCCGATGCGCACGAACGGCAGTTTCGTCGCGCTGACGCGCAGCAACGCGACATCGCTTTGCGGATCGACGGCCAGCACGGTCGCCTTGAATTCGCGGCGGTCGGTCAGCCGCACCGTCACGTCGGTCGCCTCGTCGACCACGTGGGCCGACGTGAGGATCAGGCCGTCGGCGCTGACGATGAAGCCCGAGCCGCTACCCGACACCGCACGCGGCGCCGTATCGGGTGCCGGCGTCTGCGGCGCCTGCGCCCCCTGCGCGGGCGGCGGCGCGTCGTGCCGGAAAAATGCGGCGAGCGGATCGTCGGGATCGAGCATCGCGAAGGACGGACCGCCCGTTTGCTGGTCGGGCGCGGCAGCCATGATGGTCACGACGGCCGGACCGTAGCGGTCGACGATCGCCGGAAAATCGACCGGCATCGCGTAAGGCGCGGCGGGCGCCCGCTGCTTCATCGCGCGTGGCGCGGCGGGCGGTGCGAGGGGGGCGGCAACGGCAGCGGGCGGCGGCGAAAAAACGGCAAGCACGCCCCCGATCAACGCGGTGCGAAGCACGGCGCGAGCAAGCGTCTGGCAAACCACGGTGCACCTCCCCCGGCAGTCGCGGCGCCGGCCTGCGCGAAACGCGCAGGCGCCCGACAAGCACCGGTACACGCATCCATTTATAGTCCACGCGGCCTGTTCGAACAGATGAATCGAAACCCGTATGCCGGATGGGGCGGCGGGCGCGGAGCCGCGATGGCGTTCGTTCCGGACAAAGTGCGCGGTTCGTCAATCCGCACAAGTCCGGCAACGAATCAACTCCCGGCCACCCGCTCCGCGAGCGCCGACAGCATCCGCAACATCGGCTCGAACGCATCGGCCGACGTATTGCCGAACCCGAGCACGAGCCCATTGCCCGCCCGCCCCGCGTCGATCGAAAAGCCCGACAGCGGAAACGGCCCGATGCCGTGCGCGCGGGCCGCGTCGACGATCGCGCGGTCGCGATAGCGCGCCGGCATCCGCAACGCGAGATGCAGCCCGCACGGCCCGCCCTCCACCTGGTGCGGCACGCCGAGGCTGCTGTCGAGCGCGGCGAGCAACAAACGCCGCCGGTCGCGATACAGCCGGCGCATCCGCCCGAGATGCCGGCCGTACTCGCCGGTCTCGATGAAATCGGCCAGCGCGAGCTGCACGTGACGCGTCCCGCCGCGCAGCATCTCAGGCAACGCCGGCCGCACGGCGGCCAACAGCGCCTCGGGCAGCACGAGAAAACCGATCCGCAACGCCGGAAACATCGTCTTGCTGAACGAACCGAGATAAACGACGGGCGAATCGGGAGCAAGCCCGTGCATCGCGCCGATCGGCTCGCCGGTGTGACGGAATTCGCTGTCGTAGTCGTCCTCGATGATCCACGCGCGATGCCGGCGCGCCGCATCGATCAGCGCGAGCCGGCGCGAAATCGACAGCACGGCGCCGGTCGGGAACTGGTTCGACGGCGTCGTGTAGACGAGGCGCGGCGTCCGTTCGCGCCAGTCGTCCGCTTCCGCGCGCAGTCCCTCCGCGTCGACCGGCATCGGCACGACCTCGAGATCGGCCGCCTGCATCGCCGTACGCGCGCCGCGATAGCCGGGCTCCTCGACCCACACCGTATCGCCCGGGTTGGTCAGCAGCTGCGCGCACAGCGCGATCGCGCCCTGCGCGCCTTCCGTGATCACGATCTGCTCGGGATCGCAGCGCACGCCGCGCGTCACGGCCAGATGGCGCGCGATCGATTCGCGCAGCGCGCGCTCGCCGAGCGGGTCGCCGTATGCCAGCAGGTCGCGGCCGGCACGGCGCAATGCGCGGTCGATCGCGTGCCGCCACGCGTCCACCGGGAAATGCGACAGCGCGGGCACGCCCGGCCGGAACCCCTCCGACTCGCCGGCGCCGATGAGGCTCGGGCGAATCCGGCCGAGCCGCTGGGCGACCGCCGGCGGCGCCGCCCGCCTGCGCGGCGGCGCCCGCCGCCGCAGCCCGCCCACGCGTGTGCCGCGCCGGTCGCCCTGCACGACCCCCTCCGCGACCAGCTGCTCCTCGCCCCCGCCCGTCGTTGTCCCCCGCGCTCCTGTCCCCCCCCCCCCCCCTCGCCGCCA
>NZ_JAAGPK010000047.1:0-49632 GCF_017104685.1 Burkholderia sp. Tr-20355
TTTTCGGTTCGGTTAAGAACCGGTCGCTCACTCAAAGCTGACAGGAATATGAATCACTTCATAAACCTGACTTACTTTAGTGTGAGACTCTTGATACTTTCGCTATCTGATCCGAGGATCAGCTCGCCGCCATCAAGCGCCCACACTTATCGGCTGTTAATTTTTAAAGAGCAATCTGCGAGGAACATCGTGTTTCCCGGCAGCGCCGCGTTTTCAGCAGCAGAGAAGCGAGATTATGAACCGTGTTTCGCAGCTCGTCAACAACTTTTTGCACTACGTCGTTGCGACCGCGGGGTTCAACTTCCGTACCGCCGAGGCCGTTCCTGCCGGGCCTCAACCGCACTGCTTCCCTTCCTTCCGCGCCGCGTTTCCGTGAGCGCGAAAGAGGCGTGATTCTATGCACCCGTCGGCAATCGCGCAAGGGGCTCGACGCAACTTTTTCTACGAAAGCCGCATTTCGGCCCGCCACGCATGTCCCGGCACGAGACCGCTTATGGTGCACAGAACGGACTAGAATGTGAGGTTCTTCGCCTCTTTCTATATACGTCTTTAATATGCGCCAGCGAATCGCCAAACGCCTCCCCCCCGATGCCGACAAACTGGTCGGTCTGTCGCTTGCGCTCTTCGCCTCGGGCAGCCGCATCGAGGATCGCTTCTGGGAAGCGAAGCTCGATGCGCTGCTCGCCAAGATTGTCCGCAACGGCAACCAGACCACGCTAGACGCAGCACTCGATCATCTTCAGCAGAATCACCCCGATGCGTACGGTGCACTGGCCGACATGGCCGAGACGCACAGCGAGTCGATGGTGATCGAGCACGACGGCCAGCCGTACGATGCGCTGCTGGTCGCGGTTCCGGTGCTCGCGTGGACGCGCTACATGATTCCGTCGGGTCCGCTCAAGGGCGACGTTACCGACGCGCTGCGAACGCACCTGCAGGCACACGTCCTCGCGAACGGCACGCTCGTCGGGCTGGCGCCGTTCCTCTACAGCATCGACCAGCTGCCGCGGCACCACGTCGAGACCTACCGCCTTGCGCAGCAGCTCGCGCATGCGGCGATCGGCCAGCACACGCCCAAACTGGGCTTCGGCGACCTGCCCGAAACGTCGCCGATCCTGGCCGATCCCCGCTTCCTCCTTGCGGTCGTCGCCGCGCCTGCCGGCGCGCCGCTGTTCCGCTGGCAGGAAGAGGAGAACGGCAGCCGGATCGAACGCGGCCAGTGTCTCGAGCAGTGGACGGCCCAGGGCGGCCCGAACCTGTCGATCGCCCTGCCCGGCTGCGAATTCGAATGCCTGCTTCCGGACGCGTACTACTCGGCCTGCCGCGATGCGGACGAGCGTATCCGTCCGCACACGGTACGAACGGCCATTCGTTATCTGTTTGACACACTTGGTGCGGCGCCGCAGGAGTTGCGCGCGGTGGTCGCCGGCTTCGGCGAACGCCGCATCGACGAGTATCGCGTCGGCTTCACGCGGCGCGCCAGCAACGACGTGATCTACGGCGTCGTCTGGCCGCTGTACGGCCGCGAAAACGGCGACGTGTCGATCGACAACGCGACGCTCGAAGACGAAGCGCCGATGGAAGGACCGCTCGAGGAAATCGTGAGCCTGCTGAAGGAATGCGGCGTAACCGACGTCCGCAGGCACGCGGGCCGCTTCGAACCGGAATACTGCGACGACTGCGGCGTGCCGCTCTACGCGGATCCGCTCGGCGAAATCGTCCATGCGGAAATGCCGGAAGACGCATCGCCCGCCCAGCCGCACTTCCACTGATCCGACGCCGCAGGCCGCCACGGCCTGTCGGTCCGAAGCCGCTCCCGGTTCCCGCCGGAGCGGCTTTTTTTCTTGTCCGATCCTTTTCCGCCCGAAATTTCGGACAACTCCTAAGCCTTTCAGCCTAGCAGACATCGTGTAAGGTCTTTGTCATGATCGGAATCAACGCATGCCCGACAGCAATCAATGACTCAACCTAACGGAGATTGAATATGCGGTTCCTGATGCTCAATTCAGACGCCGAGCGGCGTGATGGACTGAAGGCCCTGCTGCGGCAGATCGACCGTCACGCCAGCATCAACGATGCGCCCGACAGTTTCCAGGCGCGCCGCCTGCTGCGTGCCCAGCGCTTCGACCTCGTCGCGATCGACTGGCTCGACGTAGGCCGGCTCGGCGAGCTTCAGGCGATCTGCAGCGCGTGCTCGCCGACACCGGCCGCCGTGCTGGTCGACGAAGCGCCACCCGATGCCGTCCAGCGCTTCTTCAACCATGGTGTCGCGGGCGTGATCCCGCACTCCACGCGGCCGCACCTGATCGTGCGGGCGCTCGAGATCGTGCTGCTGGGCGGCCACTACATTCCGCCGAGCGCGCTGAGTCTGCTGCCCTCCGTGGCCGCGGCACGCCACGATGCCCATTTCCAGACGCTTGCCGGATCGCTTCCCCGCCGCCCGCCCAGCGGCCTCCTGTCGCCGCGGCAAGCGCAGATCATGCGCTTCGTCCACATGGGCAGCACGAACAAGATGATCGCCCGGACGCTCGGCATCAGCGAAGGCACCGTGAAGATCCACCTCGCCAGCATCTTCCAGCAGCTCGGTGCCGCAAACCGCGCCGCCGCGGTCGCGATCTACAACGGCTGGCTCTCGCCGCACCTCGAGGTGCTGCTGGCGAACCGCAACCGCGCACGCAAACCGAACATCGGCGAACGCGGTCCGGTTCCGCTGCGTGCACAACGGAACGACCATCCGTACCCATTGCCGGCCGTAAACGCCGGCACGCAAGACCTGCCACTCGCCGCCGAGCCACCGGCACGGTTCCGGCGCGGGCGCTAGGCAAACAGTCTCGATATTGCGACGGTCGGTATGTGTGGATTCCCACCTTTGATGCTCAACGAGTAATATGAACGCATGGGTTTTCTTTTCACACCGCTTCCGCTCTGGGTTGGCATCGGTGGCTGGATCGCCGCCGCGGCCCTGCTCGCGCTCGCGATCTGGAATCGCCCGTTCGTACGCCTGCAGGATGCCACGCTGCAGCACGTGTGGCTCGCGCTCGTCACCGCAATTTCGGTCCTCTGGGCATCGAATGCCTGGCTCGAAGACGGCATCGTCATGCATCTGCTTGGCGCCACGCTGCTCGTCACACTGTTCGACTGGACACTCGCGCTGATCGCGATGGGCGCCGTCACGGCGGTTGCCGCGATCATCTTCGACGCGCCGTGGCAGGGCATTGGCCTGACCTATCTGATCTACGGGGCGCTCCCTGTCGCCGTGTCGGCGTTGCTGCAGCGCGCCGCGCTCGCGTGGTTGCCGCACAACCTCGCATCGTTCATCACCGGGCAGGGGTTCCTGTCGCCGGCTATCGCGATCGTCGCAGTCGCCGCAGCGGCGGCCGGTGTCCAGCTCGCGCTCGCGGACGGCGTGCCCGTCGTCATTCCGGCCGGCTATCTGCTGAACACCGCGCTGCTCGCGCTCGGCGAAGCGTGGTTCACCGGCATGGCGACGGCACTCATCGCCGTCTACCGCCCTGCGTGGGTCACGACCTTCGACGTCCGGCGCTATCGCCTCGGCGGCCCGCGCGCCTGAATTTCCTCCGGATTCACACACCGTCCACGCATGCCGCACGCCTCTTCCGCGGCGCGGCAGAACAGGCCGTCTACTGCCGCACAACTTTTTTACGCTAAGATTGAACTCCTGTTCTTCATCGGGCATCTATAGGAGCCCGATGTCTCATTCGCTCCTCACCAATAACCAGATGGACAGCTCACCTGCCTCGCTCCGGATTTTCCGGGCGCTCGGCAAGCTGGCAGCCTGTATCGCGGGCCTGTCGCTTGCGCTTCCCACACCGGCATTCGCCGACCTGCTCGACCAGCGCTCCGAACTGATCAACAAATTCGTCAACGAGATGCATGCCGATCCGCTCGCCGCCGATTGTGCGGCGCACGGCAGCTTCATCGCCAGTACCTCGACAGCGTTCGACCGCGTCGACTTCGCGCCGAACGCATTCGACAGCGGCAACGCGACGATCACGCCGTGGAACGACTCGTTCGACCAGGGCAAGCAGCGCGTGAAGGTCGACAACATCGTCACGGTCGACGGGCAAGGCATTCACAGCGACGGCAGCGACCCGACGCCGCTGAAATTCCGTTGCGGTTATGTCGGCCAGCAAATGCTCGCGTTCAGCTGGAACGACCCCGTCCCACCGCTGAAGCCGCGCGTGGAACGCTCGTCGTCGACGAAGAAGTTCAAGGGCAAGTCGCACCGCGGCAAGGCCAAGGCGAAGGCATCGGGCCGCACCGGCAAGAAGGCCGTGACCACGAAGAAATCGAGCGGCCAGAAGAAAGCCGTCAAGAAAAAAACCGCGAAGAAGTCCTGATACGACCGAGCGGCAACGACAGACGCAAAAAAGCCGGGGCATCCTGTGATGCCCCGGCTTTTTTCATATGACGACGATACGCTTACGCGAACGTGTCGACGTGCACCAGGATCGCGGCCAGCATCGCCGCGCCAAGCGCCGCGCTGCGCTCGCCGTTCCAGCCGACGCGCTCGTCGGGCAGGTTCGCGTTGTCCTTGAACGGCATCTCGAGCGTCAGCGACAGGCAACCGAACTGGTGGCCGATGTATTTCGACGCCAGCTTGAGCGCATCTTCCTTGTACTTGCTTGCCGCATAGCCGTGCTCGGTCTGGAAGTCGGGACTCGCGATCTTGAACGCGTCGATGAACGCGGCCTGTTCCTTGCCCTGCTGCGCGGTAAAGCTCGGCAGCATCTCCGAACCGGCGACGAACACGTACGGCAGATCCTCATCGCCGTGAATGTCGAAGAACATGTCGCAGCCGATCGCATGGATCGCGTCACGGACGGCCAGCACTTCGGGGCTGCGCTCGGCATCCGGCGCCATCCACTCGCGATTCAGGTTCGCGCCTGCCGCATTGGTGCGCAGGTTGCCATGCACGCTGCCGTCCGGGTTCATGTTCGGGACGATGTGGAACGTCACGCGATCGTAGAGCTTGCGCGCGACCGGATCGCCAGCCCAGTCGCCCCATCCCGCCAGCCGCTTGACGAGGCCCTCGACGAACCACTCGGCCATCGACTCGCCCGGATGCTGGCGCGCGATGATCCATACCTTCTTCTTCGGCGCGTCGCCGGTTTCCGGCGTGCCGAGCGTCAGCAGCGACATCGGACGGCCTTCGACCGTACGGCCAAGTTCGACGACGCTCGCCTGCGGCAGCTGCTGGACCGCGCCGAGAAACGCCGCATGACGCTCTTCCGAATACGGCTCGAAATACGCGTAGTAGATGCTGTCGAACTCCGGCGTATGGTCGATGGTCATCGTCTTGCCGTCGAACGTCGTCGGCACGCGAAACCAGTCGACCCGATCGTAGCTCGCCACCGCCTGGTAGTTGCGCCAGCCCGACGGATACGCGCATTCGGCCGCGTTCTCGAACGTCATCACGCACCGCTCGCCGCGCGCGCCCGTCAGCCGGTAGTAAAACCATTGCGCGAATTCCGAGCGATTGTCGCCACGCACGCGCAGCCGGATCGCGTCGGGGCTGTCGCACGACACGACGTCGATCGCGCCTGCGTCGAAATTGCTGGTGATCGAAAGGGCCATCTGTCTCTCCTTTGTCGATCGGCGTGAGCGCTTTGACGCTCGCACCGGTCCCATGTAAAGCGGGCGGCCGAACGCACGGTATGCCGCGCGCCGGGCCTCATGCATGTGCCGGCCGTCTCGTGAACGGCCGGCCGGGTCACTCGCCGACTCGCCGGCGATATACGTACGTCGAATCGTTCGACGCAGCCGCGTCGAACGCATAGCCTTCCGTCGCAAAATCCTTCAGTGCCTTCGGGTCGGCAATCCGGTTCTCGACGACAAAACGCGCCATCAGCCCGCGCGCGCGCTTTGCATGGAAGCTGATGATCTTGTAGCGGCCGCCCTTCCAGTCCTCGAACACCGGCGTGACGACCGGCGCGGCCAGCAGCTTCGGCTTGACCGACTTGAAGTATTCGGTCGACGCGCAGTTGACCAGCACACGCGCCGCGCCGCTGCGCGTCTCGAGCTGCTCGTTCAGCGCCCGCGTGATGCGGTCGCCCCAGAACGCGTACAGATCCTTGCCGCGCGCGTTCGCGAAGCGCGTGCCCATCTCGAGCCGGTACGGCTGCAGCAGGTCGAGCGGACGCAGCAATCCGTACAGGCCCGACAGCACACGCACGTGCTGCTGCGCATAGTCGAGATCGGCCGACGACAGCGATTTCGCGTCGAAACCTTCATAGACGTCGCCGTTGAACGCGAGCACGGCCTGCTTCGCATTGGCCGGCGTGAAGGACCGCGACCAGTCGGCATAGCGCTGGAAATTCAGGCGCGCAAGCGGATCGGAGATATCCATCAGCGTCGCGATGTCCTGCGGCGACAGCTTGCGCAGGCCGTCGATCAGCTCGGACGCGTCGTCGACGAATGCAGGCTTCGTGTAAGACTGGACGTGCGCGGGCGTATCGTAGTCGAGGGATTTGGCTGGAGAGAGAACGATTATCATAGAGGCTCGCTGGCACGCCGTGCCTTGCGGTCAGACGAAAACCACCGATTGTAACGAATGACCCGCTCTCTCGCCCCGCACGCCGCGCACCGCGTCGTGCTCGACTCGAACGTCTGGATCGACATCCTCGTATTCGACGACCCCGCTACGCGCCCGATCCGGGCCGCGCTGGAAAGCGGCGCGCTTGCCGCCGTGATCGACGGCCGCTGCCTGACCGAGCTCGAATACGTGCTCGACTATCCGCAGTTCCAGTCGCGCGCGATCGACAAGGCGGCCGCACTCGCGACCGTCGCCCGCCTCGCGAGCCTCGTCGAGCCGCCGCCTGTCGACGCCGACGCGCCGCCGCTGCCGAAGTGCAAGGACCGCGACGACCAGAAGTTTCTCGAACTTGCCCGCGCCGCGCAGGCCGAGTGGCTCGTATCGAAAGACCGCGCGCTGCTGAAACTCGCGAAGCGCACCGCACGCGACTTCGGCTTCCGGATCGCGCAGCCCGCGCCGTTTGCCGAGGCCTGCGCGCTCGACGCCGCACCGGACACGACGACCACGCCGGCCTGACCTGCGCCGCACCACCCGAATCCGACCGTATCGATGAACGCTCCTTCAGACATGCCAACGACTCCCGTTTTCCCCTCGCGCCTGCCGAACGTCGGCACGACGATCTTCACGGTCATGAGCGCGCTTGCCGCCGAAAAAGGCGCGGTGAACCTCGGCCAGGGCTTCCCGGATTTCGATTGCGATCCGCGCATCGTCGATGCGGTCGCGACCGCGATGCGCAACGGGCACAACCAGTATCCGCCGATGGCCGGCGTCGCACCGCTGCGCGACGCGATCGCCGACAAGATCGCGCAGGTCTATGGCCGGCGCTACGATCCGGCCACCGAGATCACGGTGACGGCCGGCGCGACGCAGGCGCTGCTGACGGCGATCCTGTGCGCGGTGCATCCGGGCGATGAAGTGATCGTCGTCGAACCGACCTACGACAGCTACCTGCCGTCGATCGAGCTCGCGGGCGGCAAGCCCGTGTTCGTCACGCTCGAGGCGCCCGATTATGCGATCCCGTTCGACCGCCTCGCGGCCGCGATCACGCCGAAAACGCGAATGATCCTGATCAACACGCCGCACAACCCGACGGGTACCGTGTGGCGCGAGGCGGACATGCGCAAGCTCGCGGACATCGTGCGCGGCACCAACGTGCTGATCCTGTCCGACGAAGTGTACGAGCACATGGTCTACGACGGTGCACGCCACGAAAGCGTTGCGCGCTACCCGGAACTCGCCGCACGCAGCTTCATCGTGTCGAGCTTCGGCAAGACCTATCACGTGACAGGCTGGAAGGTCGGCTACGTCGCGGCGCCTGCCGCGATGACCGCGGAATTCCGCAAGGTCCACCAGTTCAACGTCTTCACGGTGAACACGCCGATGCAGATCGGGCTCGCCGACTACCTGCGCGACCCGGCACCGTATCTGTCGCTGGCCGGTTTCTACCAGAAGAAGCGCGACTTCTTCCGTGCGGGCCTCGAGCGCACGCGCTTCAAGCTGCTGCCGTGCACGGGCACGTACTTTCAGTGCGTCGATTACTCGGCGATCAGCGACCTGCCCGAGGCGGAATTCTCGAAGTGGCTCACGTCGGAGATCGGCGTGGCCGCCATTCCGGTGTCGGCGTTCTATCACGAGCCGCATGAATCGGGCGTCGTACGCTTCTGCTTCGCGAAGCAGGAAAGCACGCTCGCGTCCGCGCTCGAACGGCTCGCCCGCCTGTAAACCCCGCATGGGCGGCCCCCGCCGCCCTGCCGGAACCGCGCTTACGAGCGCGCGACGCGCGTCGCTTCGATATATGCCTTGCGCTCGGCGGCCACGCGCTGCGCGGCCGGACGCTCGCCGACCTGCTTCGCGTGCGCCTTCCAGTCGATGCCGGCGTCGAGCAGGAAATCGCGCCCGAATATCGCCTTCGTCGCCATCCCGATGACCGGCAGATGAACCCACGCGGCGATGTCCGCGAGGCCGAACGTCTCGCCGAGCACATACGGCGAAAACCGCGTCATCTGCTTGAACGCATCGATCGCTCGCGGCAGGCGCTTCTCGACGTGCGCCTTCGTCCCGTCGCTGACCTTGCCGCCGAAAAATGCCTCCGTATAGACCTCGCGCGTCACCCATTCGAGATACAGCTCGAGCGTCTCGACCAGTTCGCGCACCTTCGCGGCCGCGAACGGACTCGCCGGGAAAATGCCTTTTTCGGGATAGCGCGCGGCCAGATATTCGACGATCGCCTGCGACTCGAACAATGCGCCTTCCTCGGTCTTCAGGAACGGAATCTTGCCGAGCGGCGAATCGACGAGCCGGGCCGGATCGCTGATCGGCAAACCGCACACCGACTCCTCGAACGGAATGTCGTGCTCGAGCAGCACGAACTTCACCTTGTTGTAATAGTTGGACAACGGCATACCGCACAGCTGTAGCATCAAGGTCTCCTTCCTTGCTGAAGCGCGGCCGTAACGGTGCCGGCCGCATCGAGATTCGTCGCGCCGAAAAGCACGTTCGTGCTAGTCTAAAGCAAGTTTTGCGTTCGTCACGACAACATTACATCCGCTGCGGCAGCCATTCCGGCTGTTCGCGCAACATGCGCGGCGCAGCCGCCCCGCCATCCGATGGAGACACGCTCGCATGAGTGCTGAACTGCTGGCCTCGCGTCCGCCCGAGAGCGATTCGACGCTCGTCCTCACGCTGTCCAATCCCGGCGCGCGCAATGCGCTGCATCCCGACATGTACGCGGCCGGCATCGAGGCGATTGCCACCGCCGATCGCGATTCCGCGATTCGCGCAGTCGTCCTGACCGGTGCCGATCGCTTCTTCTGCGCGGGCGGCAACCTGAACCGGCTGCTCGAGAACCGTTCGAAGGATCCGTCCTACCAGGCCGACAGCATCGACCAGCTCGCCGCTTGGGTCACGGCGATCCGCGCGTCGACGAAACCGGTGATCGCAGCCGTCGAAGGCGCCGCGGCCGGCGCGGGTTTCTCGCTCGCGCTCGCGTGCGACCTGATCGTCGCCGCGCACGACGCGAAATTCGTGATGTCGTATGCGCGTGTGGGCCTCACGCCGGACGGCGGCGGTTCGTGGTTCCTCGCGCGCGCACTGCCGCGCGCGATGGCGGCCGAACTCCTGTTCGAAGGCAAGCCGGTCACGGCCGAACGCCTGCATGCGCTCGGCGTCGTCAACCGGCTCGCCGTGCCCGGCGCGGCACTGACCGACGCGCTCGCGTGGGCCGACGCACTCGCCGGCATCTCGCCGAACGCCCTCACACGCATCAAGTCGCTGCTCGACGATGCGACGACGCAATCGCTCGAACCGCATCTCGGTACCGAGCGCGATCATTTCGTCGCGTCGCTGCATCATGCGGACGGGCTCGAAGGCATCACCGCGTTTCTCGAGAAACGCCAGCCGCGTTACAAGCGCTGATCGAGCCAGCCTTCTCTCGTGACGACGCGACGCCGCCCGGTCGTAACGGCGCTCGATACCGCGCAAGAAATGCACTGACGCACGTCGCGCCCGACGTCGGCGGCGCGCTTCACGCCGCCTGCGCACACGCATCGGCAGGCACGTTTCCGTCGCCAGCAGCCCGCGTCGATCCATGCTCTAATGTCCGCCTGTCGCGGCGCCCCCGGCGCCGTTTTCGCGCATGCAACCGAGGAGTTGACGATGATCGACGTCTATAGCTGGGCGACCCCGAACGGCCACAAGGTGCACATCATGCTCGAGGAAACGGGCCTCGCATACCGTGCACATCCGGTCGATATCGGCGCGGGCGACCAGTTCAAGCCCGACTTCCTGAAGATCAGCCCCAACAACAAGATCCCGGCCATCGTCGATCCGGACGGTCCCGGCGGCAAACCGATCTCGCTGTTCGAATCGGGCGCGATCCTGATCTATCTCGCGGAGAAGACCGGCAAGTTCCTGCCGACCGATCCGGCCGCGCGCTATGCAACGCTCGAGTGGCTGATGTTCCAGATGGGCGGCGTCGGCCCGATGCTCGGGCAGGCGCACCACTTCCGCCTGTACGCGCCGGAGAAGATCGAATACGCGGTCAACCGCTACACGAACGAAGCGAAACGCCTGTACAACGTGATGGACAAACGCCTCGGCGAATCCGAATATCTCGCGGGCGACGCGTACACGATCGCAGACATTGCGACGTTCCCGTGGACGCGTTCGTGGCAAAACCAGGGCATCGTGCTCGACGAGTTGCCGAACGTGAAGCGCTGGTACGACGCGATCGCCGCGCGACCCGCCGTGCAGCGCGGCGTCGAGGTGCTCGCGTCGATGCGCAAGGCACTGCAGGACGACAAGGCTCGCGAAGTGCTGTTCGGCGCGACGCAGTACGCGAAGCACTGACACGCAGGGACGGACGGGGCGGCAAGCGTGCCTGCCGCCCCGCGCGTCAGAAGTAGTGCAGCGTGATGAACTCCGCCGCGCACACCAGCAGCGGCGCATCGGGACGCTCGACCTGGATCGACACCGACCACGTCACCTGCACCCCGCCCTGCGCGGCGCCGGCGGTTTCCTTCACCGCGAACAGCGCACGCACGCGTGCACCGACCGGCACCGGCTTCAGGAATCGCACGCGATTCAGCCCGTAGTTCACGCCCATCTTCTGCTCGAAGCGCATCGCATCGGTCATCAACGCGGGAATCAGCGACAGCGTCAGGAACCCGTGCGCGATCGGTCCGCCGAACGGCGACTCGCGTCGGGCGCGCTCGGGATCGACGTGAATCCATTGATGATCGCCGGTCGCGTCGGCGAAACCGTCGACGCGATGTTGGTCGATCGCGATCCAGCCGCTCGCGAGCGGCTCCGCGCCGACCCGTGCCTGCAACGCCTCGGCCGACGCGATCAGCGGCAAGGTCACGTCCGTCATGCGCTCGCCCCTCCCGGATGGCGCAGCCCGAAAAGCACCTTCGTATGCACGCTGATCACCGTCTCGCCGGCTTCGTTCACGCCGACCCACTCCGTCGACACGATGCCGCGGTCGGGCTTGCTCTCCGACACGCGCTTGTCGTGAACCTTCTGGTACATCGTGATCGTGTCGCCGGCCCGCACCGGCTTGAGCCAGCGGATCGAGTCGATGCCCGGCGAGCCCATGCTGGTCGAATCCGGCCCGAGCTTCCGGACGAGCAGGCTCATGAACACCGAGCACGTATGCCAGCCGCTCGCGACGAGGCCGCCGAAATGCGATGCCTTCCCGGCCGCCTCGTCGAGATGGAACGGTTGCGGATCGTAGCGCTGCGCGAACGCCTTGATGTCGTCGGGCTCGAACGTGTAGCGGCCCACTTCGGTCGTGCTGCCGACCACCAGGTCTTCGTAACTGATACCCACTTGCAAGTCTCCTTGTCTGGCGCGCTCGCGCGTCGCCGTCATGCCGCGTCGGCCTGCGCGAAATCGGGCAGCGCCGCGATCCGGGCAAGATGATGGTCGGTGTCGCCGAGCGTCGTCTCGATGATCGTCAGCCGCTTGAACAAATGCGCGGCAGCGACCTCGTTGGTCACGCCCATGCCACCATGCAACTGAATGGCCTGCTGGCCGACGAAACGCGCGGCCGCGCCGACACGTGCCTTCGCGGCGGACACGGCCTTGCGCCGCGCATCGGCGTCGCCGCTCCCGTAGCGCACCGCCGCCAGATAGGTCAGCGAGCGCGCCTGCTCCGCATGGATCAGCATGTCGACCATCCGGTGCTGCAGTGCCTGAAAACGCGCGATCGGCACGCCGAACTGCTCGCGCGTCTTCGTGTATTCGACCGTCGCGCGATTC
The DNA here is from genome assembly GCF_017104685.1 of Burkholderia sp. Tr-20355. NCBI lineage: Bacteria > Pseudomonadati > Pseudomonadota > Betaproteobacteria > Burkholderiales > Burkholderiaceae > Burkholderia > Burkholderia sp. Tr-20355. Next base: position 12,317 of record NZ_JAAGPK010000047.1, read on the forward strand.
AGCTCGTCGAGTGCGCCGACCGCTTCCGCGCACAGCAGGAACGTCGCGTAATCGGCAACCTGCTCGAGCGCCGCCGCGTCGCGCGCACCGCCCGTCAGCAGCCGGGCCGGCGTTGCGTTGAATTCGATCGTCGCGGCACGCTGGCCGTCGATCGTCCGGTAGTCGGTCACCTTCGCGTTCGCCGCGTCGCGTTCGACGACGAACAGGCCGATGCCGCCGCCATCGACACGCGCGGGCACGATCCACGCATGCGCCTGTGCGCCGTGCTGAACGACCGACTTGATGCCGGTCAGCCGGTACGTGCCGCCGTGCTCGCGCGCATGCGTGTCGAGCTCGTACAGATCGTAGCGCGCCTGCGGCTCATGAAACGCAACCGCCAGCCGTTTCTGTCCCTGCGCCACCGCCTCCAGCAACGCGGCATCGTCGCCCGCGCCGGAGCCGGCGATGCGCAGTGCCTCGACGCCGACCGCCGTGGCCCAGTACGGCTCGATCACGAGCGCGCGGCCGAGCTCCTGCATCACGACCAGCATGTCGACCGGACCGCCGCCGAAGCCGCCCTGGGCGTCGGGCACCGGCAATGCGGTCAACCCCAGTTCGGTGAATGCGCGCCATTGCGCGTCCGAGACACCCGTGTCGCCGCGCACGATCGCCTGACGCGCGTCGAAGCCGTATTGCTCGCCGAGATACCGGCGCAGCGCGTCGGCGAACTGCTGCTGCTCATCGGTAAAGCTGAAATCCATGGTTGTCTCCGTTCCCTGATCACAGCCCCAGAATCATCTGCGCGATGATGTTCTTCTGGATCTCGTTCGAGCCACCGTAGATCGACGTCTTCCGGTAATTGAAGTAGTACGCGGCAAGCGGCGCCGCATCGTCGTCGCCCGCGATGCTGTGCTCGCGCTCGCCGTCGAGGAACGGCACGTCGAACGGCGCGGCGAGCGGGCCGATCGCATCGACCATCAGTTCGGTGAGCGCCTGCTGCACCTCGGTGCCCTTGATCTTCAGCATCGATGCCTCGGGGCCGGGCCCCTTGCCGCTCGTCTCGCGGCTGACGACACGCAGCACCGTCACCTCGAGCGCCATCAGCTCGACTTCGAGCGCCGCGACCTTCGCGGCAAATACCGGATCGGCGAGCAACGGCTTGCCGTTCTTGCGCTGGTTCGACGCCACGCGCTTCAGGAACGCGAGCTCGCGTTTCGACGCGCCGACGCGTGCGATGCCGGTGCGCTCGTGGCCGAGCAGGTATTTCGCGTAGGTCCAGCCGCGGTTCTCGTCGCCGACGAGGTTCTCGACCGGCACCTTCACGTCCTCGAAGAACACTTCGTTGACCTCGTGGTCCTCGTCGAGCATGACGATCGGGCGCACGGTGATGCCGGGCGTCTTCATGTCGATCAGCAGGAACGAGATGCCCTCCTGCTTCTTCGCGGCCGGATCGGTCCGGACGAGGCAGAACATCATGTCGGCGTGCTGGCCGAGCGTCGTCCAGGTCTTCTGGCCGTTGACGACGTAGTGGTCGCCATGGCGCTCGGCGCGCGTGCGCAGCGATGCGAGATCGGACCCCGAACCGGGCTCCGAGTAACCCTGGCACCACCAGTCGGAACCGTCGAGTATGCGCGGCAGATAGTGGCGTTTCTGCGCCTCGCTGCCGTACTTCATCAGCACCGGTGCGACCATCGACACGCCGAACGGCAGCACGGTGGGCGCGCCGATCCGCGCGCACTCCTCATCCCAGATGTGTCGCTGCGTCGCGCTCCAGCCCGGGCCGCCGTATTCGACGGGCCACGCGGGCGCGGACCAGCCGCGCTGGCCGAGAATCCGGTGCCAGCTCGCGAAATCCTCGCGGTCGAGTCGTTTGTGATCGAGTACTTTGGCGCGCAGCGCGTGAGGCAGGTTGGCCTCGAGCCAGGCGCGGACGTCAACGCGGAACGCGTCGTCGGCGGGGGAATAATCCAGATCCATGCGCAGTGTCTCCTGTCGGCCGGAGTGCGCGCTTCAGCGGTTGCTCCGGTCTCATGCAGACGCTCGCCGCGGCCGTCCGCCCCGGCAAGGATCCGCTGCATGCGTCATTGCAGCGGTTCTTTCAGCGCGGCAGGAATCGGCAGCGGCATCACGTCGATGCCTTCTTCGGCCAAGGATTGCGCATCTTCCGGCGTCGTGACGCCACGAATGCTGCGTGCGGGCGCCTCGTTGTAATGGATGCGCCGCGCTTCCTCGGCGAAGCGCTCGCCCACATTCTCGGTTTTCTCCAGCACCTCGCGCAGCGCACGCATCACCTGCGCCTGCAGCGCACGCGGATCGGCCGGCCGGGCCTGCGTCGCGCCCGACAAGTTCAGGCGCGGCGCCGACGGCAGACGGTTGACCTCGGTCGTTCCGCACACCGGACATTCGACCAGCTTGCGGGACAACTGCGCTTCGAATTCATCGGCGGAAGCAAACCAGCCTTCGAACCGATGACCGTGCGGGCACTGTAAATCGAGGACCTTCATGCTGAATCAGGGCGTGTGACGAGTGTAGCGCAAATTGCGGTTTTGTGAACGATCGTGCTAAATCCCGATCGCGCGGGACGAATGCACCGCGTCACCGGATTGTAACGCGGCGCCCCGCTCGCCGTTGGCGCGACGCTCAGGGCGTCAGGACCGGCCCGAGCGGCCAGGCGCCGGACAGCACCTTGTCGAGCCACATCATGCCGATGATCGTCTTCACGTCGGTGATCTGGCCCGTGCGCACCCACTCCTGCAGGTCGGCCTGCGTCGCGGTGAAGGTCTCGAGGAATTCGCCTTCGTCGAGCTTGCGCTCGCCGGCCGTCAGCCCGCGCGCAAGGTACAGGTCGATGAATTCGGTCGAATAGGAAATGATCGGGTGAATGCGGGCCAGGAACACGTATTCACGCGCCGTGTAGCCCGTTTCCTCGCGCAGTTCGCGCACCGCGCACGCGAGCGCGCCTTCGTCCGGATCGAGCTTGCCGGCCGGGAATTCGGCCATCACCTTGCCGATCGGATAGCGATACTGGCTTTCCATCAGCACGCGGCCGTCGTCGAACAGCGGGATCACCATCACCGCGCCCGGATGCTGGACGTATTCGCGCGTGGCCTTCTTGCCGTCCGGCAGACGGACGGTGTCGCGCTTGAGCTTGAGGAACGCGCCTTCGAAAATCGCCTCGCTCTCGAGGCAGGTTTCGGTCAGTGCGGCGTCGTGATTGGGTAGTTCGGCCATCGGCGGCTCCTGGATGAGCACGACGGACGGCCGGGGGCCGTCAGCGTCGTTTGACGAGATACTGGAACGTGAAGCCGGGGAACGCGAACACGACGAACAGACTGAACGTGATCGCGTAAAACTGCCAGCCCTGTTCAAAGCGGTTGCCGGCACGCGATTCGAGCCAGAAGCCGAGCGCGCCGACGATGAAATACAGCACGATCAGCTCGCCGATCCGCACCCACGCGCTCTTCTTCGCCGCGCCGAACGGCACGACGGCGAAGAGGCGTTGGTTCAGGAACGGGAGGTTGGCGCATACGAGCGCCAACAGCACGATAAACCAGCCGGCTGCCGACATTACAGCGGCAGCGTGTGACGAATTGCCTGCAGGCAGGCCGTCAGCAGCGGGCTCGGAATCAGGCCGAGCACGACGACCGCCAGGCCGTTCAGCACGAGGATCGTGCGCTTGCAGAAATCACCCGTGATCGGCGTCGAATCCTGCGGTGCATCGAAATACATCAGCTTCACGATGCGCAGGTAGTAGAACGCGCCGAACAGCGACGTGATCACGGCCAGCACGGCCAGCCACGTGAGGCCCGCGTTGACGGTCGCCTCGAGCACGGCCAGCTTCGCATAGAAGCCGACGGTCGGCGGGATGCCGGCCAGCGAGAACATCATGACCATCATCACGAACGCGAACACCGGGCTGCGCTTGTTGAGGCCCTTGAAGTCGTCGATCGTTTCCGCTTCGAAATCGCGGCGTGCGAGCAGCATCACCACGCCGAACGAGCCGAGCGTCGTGATCAGGTAGACGATCGCGTAGAACATCGCCGAGCTGTAGGCGTTCGCCGGTGCCGCCGCGTCGCCCTTCACGATGCCCGCGAGCAGGCCGAGCAGCACGAAGCCCATGTTCGAGATCGCCGAGTAGGCGAGCATCCGCTTGATGTTGCGCTGGACGATACCGGTGATGTTGCCGACGATCAGCGACAGCGCGGCGAGGATCACGAGCGCGGTCTGCCAGTTCTGGGCGAGCGGCAGCAGGCCCATCACCAGGAAACGCAGGCCCCACGCGAAGGCGGCAACCTTCGGGCCGCCGCCGACGAACAGCGTCATCGCGGTCGGTGCGCCCTGGTAGACGTCCGGCACCCACATGTGGAACGGCACGGCACCCAGCTTGAACGCGATACCGGCGACGATGAAGACCACGCCGAACATCAGCACGGCTGCGTCGGTGTTGCCGCCGACGGCCTTGTACACCTCGCCCAGCTCGAGCGAGCCGGTCGCGCCGTAGAGCATCGAGATGCCGTACAGCACGAAGCCCGACGCGAGCGCGCCCAGCACGTAGTACTTCATCGCGGCTTCACTCGACTGCGCGGCGTCGCGGCGCAGCGCGATCACGGCATACAGCGACAGCGACATCAGTTCGAGACCGAGGTACAGCGTCAGGAAGTTGTTGCCCGACACCATGACCAGCTGGCCGAGCAGCGAGAACATGCCGAGCAGGAACACGTCGCCGCGGAACATGTCGCGATCTTCGAGGTACTTGCGCGAATAGACCAGCGAGACCGCGAAACCGAACGACACGACGGCCTTCATCGTGCTCGCGAACGAGTCGACGACGACCATCTTCGAGAAGAAGTAGTACTGCTGCGGGTCGAGTGCCTGCACCGCGAACCACACGCCCGCGACGACCGACGAAACGACCGCGATCAGATAGGTCAGGCGGCGGCCGGAAGCACCGGTAAAGGTGTCGTTCAGCCATGCGACGACGATGGCGGCCATCACCAGCGCGTCAGGCAACAGGACATTCATAGGAGCATTCATGATCTTGGTTTCCTCCGCTCGCGATTACTGGGCCAGCGGCAGCTTCGACTGCGCGACGTGGGAGAGGAGGTTTTCCACGGAAACGTGCATCACGTCCGTGAAAGGCTTCGGATAAAGACCCATCAGCAGCGTGAACGCGGCGAGCACGGCCAGCATCAGGAATTCGCGACGGCCGATGTCCTTCAGCTTGGCAACGTGATCGTTCGCCACCGCGCCGAAGTACACGCGCTTGTACATCCACAGCGTGTAGGCCGCACCGAGGATCAGCGTGAACGCCGCGCCGAAGGCGATCCAGAAGTTGTACTGGACGGCCGCGAGAATCACCATGAACTCGCCGACGAAACCCGACGTACCCGGCAGGCCGCAGTTGGCCATCGAGAACAGCATCGCGAATGCCGCGAACTTCGGCATCACGTTGACGACGCCGCCGTAATCGGCGATCTGGCGCGAGTGCACGCGGTCGTACAGCACGCCGATGCAGAGGAACATCGCGCCCGACACGAAGCCGTGCGAGATCATCTGGATGATCGCGCCTTCGACGCCGAGCTGGTTGAAGATGAAGAAGCCGAGCGTGACGAAGCCCATGTGCGCGATCGACGAATACGCGACCAGCTTCTTCATGTCGGCCTGCACCATCGCGACGAGGCCGATGTAGATCACCGCGATCAGCGACAGCGTGATCACGACCGGTGCCAGGAAGTGGCTCGCGTCAGGCGTGATCGGCAGCGAGAAGCGCAGGAAACCGTAGGCGCCGAGCTTCAGCATGATCGCGGCCAGCACGACCGAGCCGCCCGTCGGCGCTTCCACGTGCGCGTCCGGCAGCCACGTGTGCACCGGCCACATCGGCACCTTCACCGCGAAGGCGAGGAAGAAGGCGATGAACAACAGGATCTGCGGCGTCATCGCGATCTTCGCGTTCTGCCACGTCGCGAGGTCGAACGAGTGCGTTTCCGTGTACAGGTAGATCAGCGCGACCAGCATCAGCAGCGAGCCGGCCAGCGTGTACAGGAAGAACTTGAACGCCGCGTACACGCGGTTCGGGCCGCCCCACACGCCGATGATGATGTACATCGGGATCAGGGTCGCCTCGAAGAACACGTAGAACAGCAGGCCGTCGGCCGCCGAGAACACGCCGATCATGATCCCGGACAGGATCAGGAACGCCGCGAGGTACTGCGCGACGTTCTCGGTGATCACTTCCCACGCGGCGATCACGACGATCACCGTGATCAGCGCGGTCAGCACGACGAACCACATCGAGATACCGTCGACGCCGAGGTGATACGCGATGTCGAAGCGCTCGATCCAGGTCGACTTCTCGACGAACTGCAGCGCGGCCGTGCTCGAGTCGAAGCCCGTGATCAGCGGGATCGTGACCGCGAGACCGAGCAGCGAGCCGATCAGCGCGATCCAGCGGGCCGTCCCCGGATTTTTGTCGTTACCTACCGCGAGTACCAGGAGGCCGAAAACGATCGGCAACCAGATCGCGGTACTGAGAATCGGAAAAGCGTGCATTGTTCTTGTCCCCTCGCCTTATTTGCCGCCGAGCGTTACAAACAGGGTCAGGAGCCCCAGCATGCCGATGATCATGGCGAACGCGTAGTGATAGATGTAACCGGATTGGAGGAAGCGGATCACGCCGGCGAACCAGCCGATGAACCGGGCGCTGCCGTTGACGAGGCCGTCGATCACCACGACGTCGCCTTCCTTCCACAGGCCGCGGCCGATCGCCACCGAACCACGGGCGAACACCACTTCGTTGATCTTGTCCAGGTAGTACTTGTTGTCCAGCAGCGTGTAGATCGGGCCGAACGCGCGGCGGATCGACGCCGGCAGTTCCGGACGCTTCAGGTACAGGAACCAGGCGACCACGACGCCGGCGAGCGCGAGCCAAACCGGCAGGCCCGACACCGAGTGCAGGCCCATGCCCACCCAGCCGTGGAACTCTTCGGCCATCTCGGCGAGCGCCGGGTGGTTTTCGCCGATGAAGATCACCTTGTCGAAGGCGACGCCATGCTGGAAGAAATCGCCGAACAGCATCGGGCTGATCGCGATCGCACCGATGATCACCGACGGGATCGCCAGCAGGACCAGCGGCACCCACACGACCCACGGGGTCTCGTGCGGCTCGTGCGCGTGGTCGTCATGACCGTGGCCATGGCCGTGATCGTCGTGGCCATGCGCGGCCGCCATGCCCATCGGCGACTCCGGATGCTTCGGCTTGCGGAAGCGCTCCTCGCCGTGGAACACCAGGAAGTACATGCGGAACGAGTACAGCGCCGTGACGAACACGCTCGCGACGACCGCGAAGTACGCGAAGCCCGAACCCGGCAGGTGCGACAGCTTCACCGCGTCGATGATCGAATCCTTCGAGTAGAAGCCCGAGAAGAACGGCGTGCCGATCAGCGCGAGCGAACCGACGAGCGACGTGATCCACGTGATCGGCATGTACTTGCGCAGGCCGCCCATGTTGCGCATGTCCTGGTCGTGGTGCATGCCCATGATGACCGAGCCGGCGCCGAGGAACAGCAGCGCCTTGAAGAACGCGTGCGTCATCAGGTGGAACACGGCGACCGGGTAGGCGGACACGCCGAGCGCGACGGTCATGTAGCCGAGCTGCGACAGCGTCGAGTACGCGACCACGCGCTTGATGTCGTTCTGGACGATGCCGAGGAAGCCCATGAAGAGCGCCGTGATCGCGCCGATCACCGTGATGAACGACAGCGCGGTATCCGACAGCTCGAACAGCGGCGACATGCGCGACACCATGAAGATACCGGCCGTCACCATCGTCGCCGCGTGAATCAGCGCCGAAATCGGCGTCGGACCTTCCATCGAGTCCGGCAGCCACACGTGCAGCGGGAACTGTGCCGACTTGCCCATCGCGCCGATGAACAGGCAGATACAGGCCACGGTCAGCAGGCCCCAGTCGGTGCCCGGGAAGTGCAGGCTCGCGAGTTCCGCGCGCTTCGCGAACACTTCGCCGTAGTTCATCGAGCCGGCGAACGCGAGCAGCAGGCCGATGCCGAGCAGGAAGCCGAAGTCGCCCACGCGGTTCACGAGGAACGCCTTCATGTTCGCGTAGATCGCGCTCTCACGCGTGAAGTAGAAGCCGATCAGCAGGTACGACACCAGACCCACCGCTTCCCAGCCGAAGAACAGCTGCAGGAAGTTGTTGCTCATCACGAGCATCAGCATCGAGAACGTGAACAGCGAGATGTACGAGAAGAAGCGCTGGTAGCCGTCTTCTTCCGCCATGTAGCCGATCGTGTACACGTGCACCATCAGCGAGACGAAGGTCACGACGACCATCATCATCGCGGTCAGCGAATCGACGAGGAAGCCGACTTCGAGTTTCAGCGAGCCGACGTTCATCCATTCGTAGACGGTCGCGTTGAAGCTTGCGCCGCCCATCACGTCGAGGAAGACTTTCGCCGACAGGAGGAACGCGATCATCACGCCGAGGATCGTGATCCGGTGTGCGCCCTTGCGCCCGACTGCGTTCCCGAACAGCCCCGCAATCAGCGAGCCGGCCAGCGGAGCGAGCGGAATCGCCAGCAGCAGGTTTTCATTGAGTGTCGTTGACATAACAGCGTTGCCTGAAATTAACCTTTGAGCTGATCGAGATCCTCGACATTGATCGTGTCGAGCTTACGGAACAGGGTCACCAGAATCGCAAGACCGATCGCGGCTTCCGCTGCCGCGACGGTCAGCACGAAGAACACGAAGATCTGGCCGTGCACGTCGCCGAGGTAATGCGAGAACGCGACGAAGTTGGTATTCACCGCCAGCAGCATCAGTTCGATCGACATCAGGATGATGATGACGTTGCGGCGGTTCAGGAAGATCCCGACGATCGCGATCGCAAACAGGATCGCGCCGAGCACAAGGTAGTGAGCAAGAGTCAGCATGATTTTCTTTTCCTCCGCTTAGCCGTTGGTGCCCGAACCGGCTTCGCTCTGCGCCGTTTCCGGCTGCGGCTTGTCCGCTTCCATCTTCACGAGGCGCACGCGGTCGTTGCGGCGCACCTTGACCTGATCCGACACGCGCTGGCGCTTGCTGTCCTTGCCCTTGCGCTCGGTCAGCCCGATCGCGGCGATGATCGCGACCAGCAGCACGAGACCGGCGATTTCGAACGCGAAGATGTAGTCGGTGTAGATGACCTTGCCGATCAGGCGCGTGTTCGACCAGTTGGCCATCTCGCCCGTCGCCATCGCATGCACGGTGTGCGTGTCGCCGTAACCGCGCCACAGGATCAGCGCGGTCTCGATCACGATGATCGCGCCGACCACGGTCGCCATCGGCACGAAGCGCTTGAAGTCGCGGCGCAGGTAGTCGATGTTGATATCCAGCATCATCACGACGAACAGGAACAGCACCATCACGGCGCCCACGTAGACCAGCACCAGCAGGATCGCGAGGAACTCCGCTTCCAGCAGCATCCAGATCGCGGCGGCGTTGAAGAACGCCAGCACAAGGAAAAGCGCAGACGCCACCGGGTTGCGCGAAGTGATCACCTTCAGCCCTGATACCACCAGGAGCAGCGCGAAGATGTAGAACAGTACGGTCGTGAATTCCATGATTACCGGTTCATCGTTAGGCCATAGTCAGGCGCGGCTTGCGGGACGCTCTCGCGTGCCGCACCCGTCGCGGCGGCTCGGCCCTGGCTGCGGGCCGGCACTGCAAACACAATCAACGATACGGCGCGTCGGCAGCCTTCGCCGCGGCGATGTCCTTCTCGTAGCGATCGCCCACCGCGAGCAGCATTTCCTTCGTGAAATACAGGTCGCCGCGCTTTTCGCCGTGGTACTCGAGAATCTGTGTCTCGACGATCGAATCGACCGGGCAGCTCTCTTCGCAGAAACCGCAGAAGATGCACTTCGTCAGGTCGATGTCGTAGCGCGTCGTGCGGCGCGTGTTGTCCGCGCGCGTTTCCGATTCGATCGTGATCGCCATCGCGGGGCACACGGCCTCGCACAGCTTGCACGCGATGCAGCGCTCTTCGCCGTTTTCGTAGCGGCGCAGTGCATGCAGCCCGCGGAAACGCGGCGAGATCGGGGTCTTCTCTTCCGGGAACTGCACGGTGAACTTGCGCTTGAACGTGTAACGACCGGTCAGCGCGAGCCCCTTCAGCAGCTCGGTCAGGAAGAAGGTCTTAAAGAAGTGTTGGATAGCCGTCATGATTTCGTCCTTACTTCACCCAGATGTTCAGCGGCGACATCATCCAGCAGCCGACCACGACCACCCAGATCACCGTGACGGGCAGGAACACCTTCCAGCCCAGACGCATGATCTGGTCGTAACGGTAGCGCGGGAACGTCGCGCGGACCCAGATGAACACCGACAGCAGTGCGAATACCTTCAGCACCAGCCAGAAGATGCCCGGGATGAACGACAGGAATTCGAACGGCGCATCCCAGCCGCCGAGGAACAGCGTCGCAGCCAGCGCCGAGATCACGATCATGTTGATGTACTCGGCGAGGAAGAACAGCGCGAACGCCATGCCCGAGTAGTCGATCATGTGACCCGCGACGATTTCCGACTCCCCTTCCACCACGTCGAACGGGTGGCGGTTCGTTTCGGCGATGCCCGAGATGAAGTACACGACGAACGCCGGCAGCAGCGGCAGCCAGTTCCACGACAGGAAGTTCACGCCGTGGCCGGCGAAGAAGCCGTGCTGTTGCGAACCGACGATCTCCGACAGGTTCAGGCTGCCGGCCGTCATCAGCACAAGCACCAGCGCGAAGCCCATCGAGATTTCGTACGACACCATCTGTGCCGCGGCGCGCATCGCGCCGAGGAACGCGTACTTCGAGTTCGATGCCCAGCCCGCGAGAATCACCGCGTACACGCCGATCGACGAGATCGCCATCGCGTACAGCAGGCCCGCGTTCACGTTCGCGAGGACCGCTTCGGCCTGGAACGGGATCACGGCCCACACGGCGAATGCCGGCACGACGGTCATCACCGGCGCGATCAGGTACAGCCAGCGGCTGGCGGCGCTCGGCTGAATGACTTCCTTCAGCAGCAGCTTCAGCACGTCGGCGATCGGCTGCAGCAGGCCGCCGGGGCCGACGCGGTTCGGGCCGAGACGCACGTGCATCCAGCCGATCAGCTTGCGTTCCCACAGAATCAGGTACGCGACGCACAGCAGGATGACGACGGAGACGACGAGGATGCGCACGACTGCCCACACCGTCGGCCACGCGAAGCCGAGAAGCTCGGCCCCGCCCGCGTTGATCGTATCGAACAAGCTCATTTACGCCTTCTCCACCACCAGTTCACCGGACAGGCTGCCGAGCGCTGCGCCGGCAGGCGTCGCCGCCGACACGCGAACGACCGTCTCCGCAAGATTCGCGTCGCGCACGGCCGGCAACTGCACCGCACGCTCGCCCTGGCGCACGCGCACGGCGTCGCCTTCCTTCAAGCCCAGCTTGTCGAACAGCGCGGCCGGCAGGGCTGCGGCATTCGCCGCCTTCGCGGCAGCCGTCAGGTGCAGCGCACCCGCGCGGCGCACGAGCGCGTCGGCGTGATAGATCGGCACATCGGCCAGGCGCTCGAAACCGCCGTTCGCGGCATTCGCCGCGGCACGCACCGGCGCGACCGACGTCTGGTTCGACAGACGGCCCGCGACGCCGGCGTCGCCGAGCGCGGCGAGACGCACTTCTTCCGCGGTCTCGTATTCGAAGTTCGGCAGGCCGAGCAGGCTGCCGAGCACGCGCAGCACCTTCCAGCCCGGACGCGTGTCGCCGAGCGGGCGCACGACGCCGTTGAAGCTCTGCACGGTGCCTTCCGCGTTCACGTACGTGCCGGCCGTTTCGGTGAACGGCGCAACCGGCAGCAGCACGTCGGCGTAGTCGAGGCCGTGCTTGAACGGCGACATCACGACGACCATTTCCGCCTGGTTCAGCGCGGCCAGCGCCTGGGCCGGATCGGCCGTGTCGAATTCCGGCTCGACGTTCAGCAGCACGTAGCCCTTGCGCGGCTGCGCGAACGCTTCGCGTGCGTTCAGGCCGCCTTCGCCCGGCAATGCGCCGACGACGTGCGCGCCGACCGTGTTCGCCGCTTCCGTCAGGAAGCCGAACGTGGCGCCGGTGTTGTCGGCGATCCACTTGGCGACGGCATGCAGCTTCGCGAATTCGGGGTGGCGGACCGCGACGTTGCCGAGCAGCACCGCGCGGCGTTCGCCGTTCGACAGCGACTGCGCGACAGCCTGCGCGGCCGGCGATGCGGTGACGCCTGCCAGCGCGTCGGGCAGCGCGACGCCGCGCAGTTGCGCGACGGCCGCGGCGATGCCGGCCAGCTCGTCGAGCCACGCGGACGGTGCGGCCACGATGCGTTGCGCGGTCGGGATCAGTGCGTCGTCAGCGGTCGCGTGCAGGAAATGCAGCTTCGCGCCGTTCTTCGCGGCCTGACGCAGGCGCGACGCGAACAGCGGGTGGTCGCGGCGCAGGAACGAACCGACGACGAACGCGGCGTCCACGTTCGACAGGTCGGCGATCGGCATGCCGAGCCACGGCGCGCCCTGGACCGGCGCCGAGAAATCCTGCTGACGCAGACGGAAGTCGACGTTCGGCGTCTTAAGTTCGTTGGCGAGCTGCTTCACGAGGAACAGCTCTTCAGCGGTGCTGTGCGCGCTCGCGAGCATCGCCAGCGCGTTCGCGCCGTGATCCGCGGCGATGCCCTTCAGGCCCTTCGCGACGTATTCGAGCGCGGTCTGCCAGTCGGTTTCGATCCACTGGCCGCCCTGCTTCAGCATCGGCTTCGTCAGGCGCTCTTCGCTGTTGAGGCCTTCATACGAGAAGCGGTCCTTGTCCGAGATCCAGCATTCGTTGATCGCTTCGTTCTCGAACGGCAGCACGCGCATCACGCGGTTGTTCTTCACCTGCACGACGAGGTTCGCGCCGACGGAATCGTGCGGGCTCACCGACTTGCGGCGCGACAGCTCCCACGTACGGGCGCTGTAGCGGAACGGCTTGCTGGTCAGCGCGCCGACCGGGCACAGGTCGATCATGTTGCCCGACATTTCGGAATCGACCGTCTTGCCGACGAACGTCGTGATTTCCGAGTGCTCGCCGCGGCCCAGCATGCCGAACTCCATCACGCCGGCGATTTCCTGGCCGAAGCGGACGCAGCGCGTGCAGTGGATGCAGCGCGACATTTCTTCCATCGAGATCAGCGGGCCCACGTTCTTGTGGAACACCACGCGCTTTTCTTCCGAGTAGCGCGACGACGACTTGCCGTAGCCGACCGCCAGATCCTGCAGTTGGCATTCGCCGCCCTGATCGCAGATCGGGCAATCGAGCGGGTGATTGATGAGGAGGAATTCCATCACCGACTGCTGCGCCTTCACGGCCTTGTCGGACTGCGTGTGGACGATCATGCCGGCCGACACGGGGGTCGCGCAGGCAGGCACGGCCTTCGGCATCTTCTCGACTTCGACGAGACACATCCGGCAGTTGGCCGCAACCGACAGTTTCTTGTGATAGCAGAAGTGAGGAATGTACGTATCCGCCTTGTGCGCAGCCTGGATCACCATGCTGCCTTCGGGCACCTCGACCTTCTTACCGTCTATTTCAAGTTCAACCATGATGGTGAATGGTCCTTAACCTATTTCCGCCCGTTCGCGCCTTGGCCCGACCGTGCGCTCAAATTCCGCAACCGGGTTCGCTTCAGGCCGCCGCCGCGTGCGCGTGGCCGCCGACCATGCAGTGCTTGTGCTCGACGTGGTACGCGAATTCGTCCCAGTAGTGCTTGAGCATCCCGCGTACCGGCATCGCCGCCGCATCGCCGAGCGCACAGATCGTGCGGCCCATGATGTTCTCGGCCACCGAGTTCAGCAGGTCCAGATCTTCCTGGCGGCCTTCGCCGTGCTCGATACGGTTCACGACGCGATACAGCCAGCCGGTGCCTTCACGGCACGGCGTGCACTGGCCGCACGATTCCTCGTAGTAGAAGTACGACAGGCGCAGCAGCGAGCGCACCATGCAGCGCGTCTCGTCCATCACGATCACCGCGCCGGAACCGAGCATCGAGCCCGCCTTCGCGATCGAATCGTAGTCGAGATCCGTCTGCATCATGATGTCGCCCGGGATCACCGGCGCCGACGAGCCGCCCGGAATCACGGCCTTGATCTTCTTGCCGCCGCGCATCCCGCCGGCGAGCTCCATCAGCGTCGCGAACGGCGTGCCGAGCGGCACTTCGTAGTTGCCCGGGCGCTCGACGTCGCCCGACACCGAGAAGATCTTCGTGCCGCCGTTGTTCGGCTTGCCGATCTCGAGGTAGTTCTGCGGCCCGATGGACAGCAGGAACGGCACCGCGGCGAACGTCTCGGTGTTGTTGATCGTGGTCGGCTTGCCGTACACGCCGAAGCTCGCCGGGAACGGCGGCTTGAAGCGAGGCTGGCCCTTCTTGCCTTCGAGCGATTCGAGCAGCGCCGTTTCCTCGCCGCAGATGTACGCGCCGTAACCGTGGTGCGCGTGCAGCTGGAACGAGAATTCCGAGCCCATGATGTTGTCGCCGAGGAACCCGGCCGCGCGCGCTTCGTCGAGCGCGGCTTCGAAGCGTCGATACACTTCGAAGATTTCGCCGTGGATGTAGTTGTAGCCGACGGTGATGCCCATCGCGTACGCGCCGATGGCCATGCCTTCGATCAGCGCGTGCGGGTTCCAGCGCAGGATGTCGCGATCCTTGAACGTGCCCGGCTCGCCTTCGTCCGAGTTGCAGACGAGGTACTTCTGCCCCGGGAACTGGCGCGGCATGAAGCTCCACTTCAGGCCGGTCGGGAAGCCCGCACCGCCGCGGCCGCGCAGGCCCGACGCCTTCACGTCGGCGATCACCTGCTCGGGCGGAATCTTTTCTTCGAGAATGCGGCGCAACTGCTTGTAGCCGCCGCGCGCGACGTAATCTTCGAGATGCCAGTTCTCGCCGTTCAGACCAGCGAGGATCAGCGGTTTGATGTGACGGTCGTGGAGGGACGTCATTTCGAGAGCTCCTCAAGCAGCTGGTCGATCTTCTCGCGGCTCATGAAGCTGCACATTCTGTGATTGTTCACCAGCAGCACCGGCGCATCGCCGCACGAGCCCATGCATTCGCCTTCCTTCAGCGTGAACTTGCCGTCGGGCGTCGTCTCGCCGAAGCCGATGCCGAGCTTCTGTTTCAGGTAGTCGGCAGTCGCTTCCGCGCCGCCGTGCGGGCCGAGCTGGCACGGCAGGTTCGTACAGAGCGTGATCTTGTGCTTGCCGACCGGGTTGAGCTCGTACATCGTGTAGAACGTCGCGACTTCCTGCACGGCAACGGCCGGCATGCCGAGATAGTCCGCGACGAACTGCATCAGTTCGGGCGACAGCCAGCCGTGCTCTTCCTGAGCAACGGCCAACGCCGACATCACGGCGGACTGTTTCTGATCGGCGGGATACTTCGTCAACGCTCGATCGATTTCCTTCAGGCCTTCAGCTGAGATCATTTTCAGACACGACTCTTTCAATTCCTACCGAACGAACAACCTGCCGCACACTGGGGTGCATGGACGGCAGACCTGGCGCTCACTCTGTTGACAGCTTGCGAAGCCGCGCCGGTTCAGCGCGCATCGCGTGTGACTTACTGCTTCGCCGCCCGCTCGCGCGGGCGGCGCAACCATTAGCGATCGATCTCGCCGAACACGATGTCCTGCGTACCGATGATCGTGACGGCGTCGGCGATCATGTGACCGCGCGCCATTTCGTCGAGCGACGCCAGGTGCGCGAAACCCGGCGCGCGAATCTTGAGGCGATACGGCTTGTTGGCGCCGTCCGACACGAGGTAGATGCCGAATTCACCCTTCGGATGCTCGACCGCCGCGTACGCTTCGCCTTCCGGCACATGGAAACCTTCGGTGAAGAGCTTGAAGTGGTGAATCAAGTCTTCCATGTTGGTCTTCATGCCGACGCGCGACGGCGGGGCAACCTTGTGATTGTCCGTCATCACCGGGCCCGGATTCTTGCGGAGCCACTCAATACACTGTTTCGCGATGCGGATCGACTGGCGCATTTCCTCGACGCGCACCAGATAGCGGTCGTAGCAATCGCCGTTCACGCCGACCGGCACGTCGAAATCCATGCGATCGTACACTTCGTACGGCTGCTTCTTGCGCAGATCCCAGGCGATACCCGAGCCGCGCAGCATCGGGCCCGTCAGGCCCATCTGCAGCGCACGTTCCGGGCTGACCACGCCGATCCCGACCAGGCGCTGTTTCCAGATCCGGTTGTCGGTGAGCAGCGTTTCGTATTCGTCGACGCACTTCGGGAAGCGCGTGAAGAAGTCGTCGATGAAGTCGAGCACCGAGCCGCTGCGCGCTTCGTTCATCTTCGCGAGCGCCTTCTCGTTGCGAATCTTCGACGCCTTGTATTGCGGCATCACGTCAGGCAGGTCGCGGTAGACGCCGCCCGGACGGTAGTACGCCGCGTGCATCCGGGCGCCGGACACCGCTTCGTACACGTCCATCAGGTCTTCGCGTTCGCGGAAGGCGTACAGGAACACGGCCATCGCGCCGACGTCGAGCGCATGCGCGCCGATCCACATCAGGTGGTTCAGCACGCGCGTGATCTCGTCGAACAGCACGCGGATGTACTGCGCGCGCTCCGGCACTTCAATGCCGAGCAGCTTCTCGATCGCGAGCACGTAGCCGTGCTCGTTGACCATCATCGACACGTAGTCGAGACGGTCCATGTACGGCACGGACTGGATGAAGGTCTTGGATTCCGCGAGCTTTTCCGTCGCGCGGTGCAGCAGGCCGATGTGCGGATCGGCACGCTGGATGACTTCGCCGTCGAGCTCGAGCACGAGGCGCAGCACGCCGTGCGCTGCCGGGTGCTGCGGGCCGAAGTTGAGCGTGTAGTTCTTGATTTCTGCCATGACGCCCCCTTAATGTTTCAGACCGCCATAGCGATCCTCGCGGATCACGCGCGGCGTGATTTCGCGCGGCTCGATCGTCACCGGCTGGTACACGACCCGCTTCTCTTCCGGGTCGTAACGCATTTCGACGTAGCCCGACACCGGGAAGTCCTTGCGGAACGGGTGGCCGATGAAGCCGTAGTCGGTGAGGATGCGGCGCAGGTCGGGGTGGCCTTCGAACACGATGCCGTACAAGTCGAACGCTTCGCGCTCGTACCAGTTCGCGGAGGTCCAGGTATCGACCAGCGATGCCACGATCGGCAGGTCGTCGTCCGGCGCGAATACGCGCAGGCGCAGGCGCCAGTTGTTCGTGACCGACAGCAGGTGCGACACGGCCGCGAAGCGCGGGCCGTCGTAGGCACCGTCGCCGAAGGTCTGGTAATCGACACCGCAGAGGTCGAGCAACTGCTCGAATCGGAGCTTCGGATCGTCGCGCAGCGTCTTTGCGACTTCGAGGTAATCGCTCGCCTTCACGACGAGCGTCAGTTCACCGATCGCTTCGGTGAGGCTCACCACGCGCGCGCCGAGCGCGGCTTCGAGGTTTGCCTTGAGGGTCTCGATTTTGCTTGCCATATTGAGGGGACGCTCGGGGCTTTATTGACGGGCAATGGTGTTGGTGCGACGGATCTTCGCCTGAAGCTGGATCACGCCGTAGACCAACGCCTCGGCCGTGGGCGGACAGCCCGGCACGTAGACGTCGACCGGCACGATCCGGTCGCAGCCGCGAACCACCGAATACGAGTAGTGGTAATAACCACCGCCGTTCGCGCACGACCCCATCGAGATCACCCAGCGCGGCTCGGCCATCTGGTCGTACACGCGGCGCAGCGCGGGCGCCATCTTGTTGCAGAGCGTGCCGGCGACGATCATCACGTCCGACTGACGCGGACTCGGACGGAACACGACGCCGAACCGGTCCAGGTCATAACGGGCCGCGCCCGCATGCATCATCTCGACGGCGCAACACGCGAGCCCGAACGTCATCGGCCACAGCGAGCCGGTACGCGTCCAGTTGATCAGCTTGTCAGCCGTCGTGGTGACAAACCCTTCCTTCAAGACCCCTTCGATACTCATTTGCTTTCCACTCCAGACGAGCGACCGAGCGTGGCCGCCCATGCAAACCGGCGATTAACCCATCACTCCCAGTCGAGCCCGCCTTTCTTCCAGATATAGGCAAAGCCCAGCAGGAATTCGAGCAGAAAAATCATCATTGCGATGAAACCCGGCCAGCCGATGTCCCGGAGCGCGACGCCCCACGGGAACAGGAATGCGGTTTCGAGATCGAAGATGATGAACAGGATGGCGACGAGGTAATACCGGACGTCGAATTTCATCCGGGCGTCTTCAAAGGCTTCGAAGCCGCACTCGTATGGTGCGTTCTTCTCGACGTCCGGCTTGTTGGGACCCAGGAGCTTGCCGATGCTGACCAGCGCTATACCTAAACCAGTGCCCACGAGAAGGAACAACAAGACGGGGTAATAGGCTGCGAGGTTCAAGGCAATCCTCTATCGGTTGGTTCTGAGCGTCCGGAGAATACCACTTCCGGCGGAAGGAATCATTTCGGAGTGCAGGCGATCGCAAGACAACCGCAAGCACACCCCAGAAATGAAAAATGCCAGCCACTAGAAGCGGCTGGCATTGAGTAACTTTGGTGCCGACGGCGAGACTCGAACTCGCACAGCTTTCGCCACTACCCCCTCAAGATAGCGTGTCTACCAATTTCACCACGTCGGCACTGCATGCAACTCGGGTTGTGCTGCTTGTTTCCCGCGAATCGCTTCAAGAATTAAATTCTAACCCGAGTTCCAGATTTGTTCAACGCACAACCGCAAAAAAATTAACTTTTTATTTCGGGACATCCTGGCCCGGCGCGCTTGCCGCCGAGCCCGCGACGGCCGCGGATGCCGCGACGGCCGGCGTCGATGCGGCAGGTGCCGGCGCGGTCGCTGCCGAGCCGAGCACGCCGGCCGACGGCGTCGATTTGTACGAACCGAGATACGTCAGCGCGAGCGTCGCGACGAAGAAGATCGTCGCCAGGATGCCCGTCGTGCGCGACAGGAAGTTCGCCGAGCCCGTCGCACCGAACAGGCTGCCCGACGCGCCGCTGCCGAACGCGGCGCCCATGTCGGCACCCTTGCCGTGCTGCAGCAGCACGAGACCAATCACACCGAGTGCAGACAGTACCTGCACCACAATAATCAGCGTCTTGAATAACAGCATCACACCCACCCGATTGGATCGGGCGACCGGACCGTCCGGCCGCCGTCATGGTTCAATTCGATCTCGGACCGCTTATCGCGCGGCCCGGCAGATCGCCAGGAAATCTTCCGCCTTCAGCGACGCGCCGCCGATCAGGCCGCCGTCGATGTCCGGCTGCGCGAACAGCTCTTCCGCGTTGTCCGGCTTCACGCTGCCGCCGTACAGCACGGAGACGTCCTCCGCCCCCTTCGCCGCGAGACGCGCGCGCAGGAACGCGTGCACGTCCTGCGCCTGCGCCGACGTCGCGCTCCTGCCCGTGCCGATCGCCCAGACCGGTTCGTACGCGACGACGATGCGCGCGGCCTCGTCAGCCGTCAGCACGGCCAGCACCGCGTCGAGCTGCGCACCGACGACCTGCTCGGTCGCGCCCGATTCGCGCTCGTCGAGCGTCTCGCCGACGCACACGACCGGCGTGAGCCCGGCTGCGAGCGCGCGCCGCGTCTTCGCCGCGACCGTCTCGTTGCTTTCGCCGTGATACGCGCGACGCTCCGAGTGACCGACGATCGCATAACGCGCGCCGAACTCGGCGACCATCGCGGCCGCCACTTCGCCGGTGAACGCGCCCTGTTCGTGCGCGGACACGTCCTGCGCGCCGAAGACGACACGACCGTCACCCAGCTGCGCCTGAACCTGCGCGAGATACGGGAACGGCACGCACACGCCGACCGACGTATCGGCCGCCACCGCGCCCGCGCCCTGCACCACTTCGTTCAGCAACGCCTGGTTGCCGGCCAGCCGGCCGTGCATCTTCCAGTTGCCGATCACCCGCTTCGTTCTCTGTTTCGACATCGTGTCTGTCTCGTCACCGCTGTGTCATTGACGCGCCGGAAACCGGCCGTCAGGTTTGATCTGGCGAAGCAAACCCGCGATTTTACTGCGCACGGCTTGAACCGGTCAAACCGCGCATGTCAAGTCCGGCCACGCGGGCCGTCAGGCGTTCGTACCCCAATCGAGCACGATCTTGCCGGTGTGCTCGCTGCTTTCCATCAGCGCATGCGCCTGCGCGGCGTCCGCGGCCGGCAACACGCGGTAGATCACCGGCTTGATGCGCCCGTCGGCGATCAGCGGCCACACGCGCGCCTTCAGTTGCGCGGCGATGCGCGCCTTGAACTCGACCGGACGCGGGCGCAGCGTCGAACCCGTGACGGTCAGCCGGCGGCGCAGGATCTCGCTCAGGTTGACGTCGGCCTTCGCGCCGCCGAGCAGCGCGATCAGCACGAGACGGCCGCCGTCCGCGAGCGCGGACAGCTCGCGCGGCACGTACGAGCCCGCCACCATGTCGAGGATCACGTCGACGCCGCGATCGTGCGTCAGCGACTTCACGACCTCGACGAAATCCTCGGTCTTGTAGTTGATCGCGCGTTCGGCGCCGAGCGCCTCGCACGCGCGGCACTTGTCGGCGGTGCCAGCCGTCGCGAACACGCGAAAGCCGAGCGCGTGCGCGATCTGGATCGCCGTCACGCCGATGCCGCTCGAGCCGCCCTGCACGAGCAGCGTCTCCTGCTCGCCGCCCTCGCCCGCGCCGAGCCGCGCACGGTCGAACACGTTGCTCCACACGGTGAAGAACGTCTCGGGCAGCGACGCGGCCTCGATATCGGTGAGCCCGTCAGGCACCGGCAGGCACTGCGGCAGCGGCGCGACCGCGTATTCGGCATAACCACCGCCCGCGAGCAACGCGCACACGCGATCGCCCAGCTTCAGGCCGAACGGGTTCAGCGCGGCGTCGGACAGGTCGCCGCCGACGATCTCGCCCGCCACCTCGAGGCCCGGCAGATCCGACGCCCCCGGCGGCGGCGCATAGCCGCCCTTGCGCTGGAACACGTCGGGCCGGTTTACACCGGAAGCCGCCACCTTGATCAGCACCTCGCCGCGCTTCGGTTCGGGGCGCGGGCGCTCCGCGAGCTTCAGCACGTCGGGGGCGCCGAATTCGGTGATTTCGATGGCTTTCATGGTGAAGGAGGCTCCAGGATCGGAATCGGATGGCCCGCCCGCGCACGCGGCACGGACGCCTTGCCGGCGCTGCTGCGCCGCACAACGATGCTACAGAAAAAACGGCCGGCACGCTTTCGCACTGCCGGCCGCTGGTCCGCCCGTCCGCTTACTGCTGCGGCGGCGTATCCGACTGCGCTGCCGCGGCGGCTTCGTTCAGCAGCGCCTTGGCCGACAGGCGCACACGGCCCTTCTCGTCCGTCTGAATGACCTTGACCTTGACCTGCTGACCTTCCTTCAGGTAGTCGTTGATGTCCTTCACACGCTCGTTGACGATTTCCGAGATGTGCAGCAGGCCGTCCTTGCCCGGCAGCAGGTTCACGATCGCGCCGAAATCGAGCAGCTTGAGCACCGTGCCTTCGTACACCTGGCCGACTTCGATCTCGGCCGTGATTTGCTCGATGCGCTTCTTCGCTTCGGCCATGCCTTCGCTGCTGGTGCTCGCGATCGTCACGACGCCGTCATCCGAGATGTCGATGGTCGTGCCCGTTTCTTCCGTCAGCGCGCGGATCACCGAACCGCCCTTGCCGATCACGTCGCGGATCTTTTCCGGGTTGATCTTGATCGTGATCATGCGCGGCGCGAATTCCGACAGCTGCGTGTTCGCACCCGAGACCGCCGAGGTCATCTTGCCGAGGATGTGCATGCGGCCTTCCTTCGCCTGCGCGAGCGCGACCTGCATGATTTCCTTCGTGATGCCCTGGATCTTGATGTCCATCTGCAGCGCCGTCACGCCTTGTTCCGTGCCGGCCACCTTGAAGTCCATGTCGCCGAGGTGATCTTCGTCGCCGAGGATGTCGGTCAGCACCGCGAATTTGTTGCCTTCGAGGATCAGGCCCATCGCGATACCCGCGACGTGCGCCTTCATCGGCACGCCGGCGTCCATCAGCGCGAGGCAGCCGCCGCACACCGACGCCATCGACGACGAACCGTTCGACTCGGTGATTTCCGACACGACGCGGATCGAGTAGCCGAATTCGTCGGCGCTCGGCAGGCACTTGACCAGCGCGCGCTTCGCGAGGCGGCCGTGGCCGATTTCGCGGCGCTTCGGCGAGCCGACGCGGCCCGTTTCGCCGGTGGCGAACGGGGGCATGTTGTAGTGGAGCATGAAGCGCTCGCGGTATTCGCCTTCGAGCGCGTCGATGATCTGCTCGTCACCCTTCGTGCCGAGCGTCGCGACGACCAGCGCCTGCGTCTCGCCGCGGGTGAACAGCGCGGAGCCGTGGGTGCGCGGCAGCACGCCGGTGCGGATTTCGATCGGGCGCACGGTGCGCGTGTCGCGGCCGTCGATACGCGGCTCGCCGTTCAGGATCTGCGAACGGACGATCTTTGCCTCGATGTCGAACAGCACGTTGCCGACGGTGGCCTTGTCGGCCGCAGCCGTACCGGCCGCCAGCGCTTCTTCCTCGAGCTTCGCCGAGGTGGCCGAGTAGACTTCCTTCAGCTTCGCCGAACGCGCTTGCTTGTCGCGGAGCTGGTAGGCGGCGAGCAGGTCGTTCTGCGCCAGTTCGGTCACGCGGGCGATCAGCGCCTCGTTCTTCGGCGCCGGCTGCCAGTCCCACTCGGGCTTGCCGCCTTCGCGCACCAGTTCGTGGATCGCGTCGATCGCGACCTGCATCTGCTCGTGACCGAACACGACCGCGCCCAGCATCACTTCTTCCGACAGCTGGTCGGCTTCCGATTCGACCATCAGCACGGCGCGCTCGGTACCCGCGACGACGAGGTCGAGGCTCGATGCCTTGATCTGGTCACGCGTCGGGTTCAGCACGTACGCATTGTCGATGTACGCCACGCGTGCGGCACCGACCGGGCCGTTGAACGGCAGGCCCGACACGGCGAGCGCGGCCGATGCGCCGATCAGCGCGGGGATGTCCGCCGGGATTTCCGGGTTCACGGACAGCACGTGGATCACGACCTGGACTTCGTTGTAGAAGCCTTCCGGGAACAGCGGGCGCAGCGGGCGGTCGATCAGGCGCGACGTCAGCGTCTCATGCTCCGACGGACGGCCTTCGCGGCGGAAGAAGCCGCCCGGGATCTTGCCGGCCGAGTAGGTCTTCTCGAGGTAATCGACGGTCAGCGGGAAGAAATCCTGACCCGGCTTCGCCGACTTCGCGCCGACGACGGTTGCCAGCACGACGGTGTCTTCGACGTCGACGATCACCGCACCGCTCGCCTGGCGAGCGACTTCACCGGTTTCGAGGCGCACCTTGTGCTGGCCCCACTGGAATTCCTTCACGACCTTGTTGAACATGGACATGGTTGCTCCTTTGTATTCATGCATTTCATTCGCCGCGCCGGCCATCCGGCACGGCGGCGTCTCGACCGAATCACCCGGAGCAAGGTGTGTTTTTTATGCCATTCCAGCGCGGCGCTCGTGCAGCAGCGCGCTGGAATGACACAAATCCTGCCCCGGAATCAGTCGTTGCGGCGGCCCCGCACGAACGTGCCGGACAGCCTGCGATGCGCGTGACGCTACGCACCGCGCAAAAACAAAATGCCTGTATCAGCGGACTGACACAGGCATCTTGCTGGCGGCAATCGCCTCGATTACTTACGCAGACCCAGCTTCTCGATCAGTGCGCGGTAACGGTCGGCATCCTTGCCCTTGAGGTAGTCGAGCAGCTTGCGGCGGCGGCTCACCATGCGCAGCAGGCCGCGGCGGCTGTGGTGATCCTTCGCGTGGGTCTTGAAGTGACCCGTCAGTTCGACGATACGTGCGGTCAGCAGTGCGACCTGGACTTCGGGCGACCCCGTGTCGTTGGTACCGCGGGCGAACTGAGCAACAACTTCCGACTTCTTGATATCTGCAACAGACATGTGATTTCCTTTCTAACTGAACAGGCGGACACGGAAGAATGGCCGTGCCGTGACTTACAACCGGCGGGCATTGTAGCACAACTCCCCGCCGTTCTTACCGCCTCCTGTCACGGACGCGTCATCGAGCACGCCGACGGCATCTCCGTGCGCTGCGCCGGCACCGCCAGCACCGTCCGGAAGCCATAACCCGACCCCTCGTTGTCGAAGCGCACGCCCGGCGCGCCGGCCTTGTCCATCTCCATCACGTAAAGGGGCTGGATCAGCTGGTGATCCTGCGCGCGCATCCGCGACGCATGGAAACCGTCGTCGAACGACAGGCCCTCGAGCGACCGCGCGACCGCGACGGGGTCGGCCGACCCCGCCCGGTTCATCGCCGCGGCCAGCATCTCGATCATCAGGCTCATGCGCCGCACCGGATAGTCGTCCTGCGCGGCCGGGAAACGGGTCCGGAACGCGCGGTAGAACGCGTCGGATTTCGCGCCGCCCGCATTCGGATGCCAGTCGGCCACGGCCACGACGCGCCCGACGCCGGCATCGCCAAGGGCGGCCGGCGCACCGAGGCTGTTGCCGTAGAACGTGTAGAACTTCGCGTTCAGCCCCTGCTCGCGCGCCGCCTTCACGAGCAGCGTGAGGTCGTTGCCCCAGTTGCCGGTCACGACGGCATCCGCGCCGCTCGCGCGGATTTTCGCGATGTACGGCGAGAAATCCTTGATCCGGCCGATCGGGTGGAATTCGTCGCCGGCGATCGTCACGTCCGGGCGCCGCGCGGCCAGCGCCTGCCGCGCGAGCGTGCTGACGTCGTGACCGAAGCTGTAGTCCTGGTTCAGCAGGTAGACCTTGCGCAGCGCGCGGTCGCGCGCCATCACGTCCGCGAGCGCGGCCATCCGCATCCCCGCGTGCGCGTCGAAGCGGAAATGCCAGAAGCTGCAGCGCGCGCCAGTGAGCGCCGGATCGTCGGCCGAATAGTTCAGGAACAGCATCCGGTTGTCGGGGTCGCGCGCGTTCAGCTTGTCGAGCGCCGCGACCAGCGCGGCCGCGACGGCCGAGCTGTTGCCCTGCGCAACGAAGCCGATATGGCGGTCCGCGGCCGCGCGCAGCTGCACGAGCGCCTCCTCCGGGCTGCCCTTGCTGTCGAGCACGACGAGTTCGAGCGGGTGTGCGCCGTCGCGCAACTTCACGCCGCCCGCCGCGTTGACCTGCTCGACGCCGAAGCGCAGGTTGCGCTCGACCGCCGCGCCCGCGTTCGCGAACGGGCCCGACATCCCTTCGATCAGCGCGATCCGCACCGGCTCGCCGCCGGCGAACGCGGACGCAGCCAGCACCCATCCTGCGCTCAACGCGAGCGCGTACCGCTTCCACCCCTGCATCGGCCACCTGCCCTTCGATTTGCCCGAGAAGCGCGGATCATAGGCCGGCGCGCCCGCCGCCCGCAAGCCTCGCCGCGCCGCCGATCCGCACCGATTTTTTCCGCGCGATGCACCGGCACGCGCCGTCCGTGATACAACGGGGCCTGTTTCCGTGTTCTGGAGGATCCCATGCGCATTCGCATTCCCGCGCGCCTGCCGGTGCTGGTCGCCGGCGCCGCGGCACTGCTGGCCGGTTGCGCGCAACCGTGGCAGCAATACCAGGCCGGCCAGGACGAATCGGCGATCGTCGCGCGCATGGGCCCGCCGCGCGAGATCTACGACCTGCCCGGCGGCGGCAAGCGGCTGATGTGGCCGACCCAGCCGATGGGCGAAATCACGATCGCGGCCGACGTCGACGCGGCCCACAAGATCGTCAACGTGCGCCAGGTGCTGCAGCCGAGCGAGTTCTATCGCGCGGAGATCGGCAAGTGGACGAAGACCGACGTGCTCGTCAATTTCGGACGCCCGGTCGAGACGTCC
Organism: Burkholderia sp. Tr-20355; assembly: GCF_017104685.1. Lineage (NCBI taxonomy): Bacteria > Pseudomonadati > Pseudomonadota > Betaproteobacteria > Burkholderiales > Burkholderiaceae > Burkholderia > Burkholderia sp. Tr-20355. The sequence continues at coordinate 38,212 of NZ_JAAGPK010000047.1, forward strand.
TACTTCCCGCTGATGAAGCGCGAGGTATGGACGTACCGGTATCTCGAGGACAACGTCTGGTACATGATGTACAGCTTCTATTTCGATCCGCAGGGCATCCTGCGCATCACGCAGAAAACACCGGACCCGATGCACGATCCCGATCGTCGCAACCTGTTCTGACCGATTACGCATTTACGCGCAATTTTCACCATGGCCATTCACGAATTATTGCGTGAATGGCCATTTCGTTTTTTCCGATCCGCTATTTAATTCACGGAATATGACGGAAAACTTTTCCGGTCGATGACATCCCGATGACAATCCGCTGAACGCCCCGTCATGCGGTCGTCTGCGCGGATACTGTCATGCCCGATGCCTGTCGTGCGTCGGGTTGGTGCAAGCAATGCACTGCGCCAAATCAATTTGAAACAATTTGTTTCAATGCCCCCGGAATGCTAGGGCATACCCCTAATATCAGTCGAAATCCAACCTTTCAATTTAGAAAGAATGGGGTTGCGTCATTTCGATCGATATTGATTTGCCTTTATTACAAAGGAGTCCTCATGAATCGCCCCAAGAGCATGCTGGTTGCCAACATTGCCTGGGCCCGCGAGACGCGTGAACACACGCCCGGTTTCTTCGACGCGCTCGCGCGCGGCCAGAACCCGCGCGTGCTGTGGATCGGCTGCGCCGACAGCCGCGTGCCGGCCGAAACCATCACGCACTGCGCGCCCGGCGAACTGTTCGTCCATCGCAACATCGCGAACCTGTTCCACCCCGACGACGACAACTCCGCCAGCGTGCTCGAGTACGCGGTGCGGGTGCTGAAGGTCGACCACGTGATCGTGTGCGGGCACTACGGCTGCGGCGGCGTGCGCGCATCGCTGCTGCCGCCGCCGGCCGACCTGCCGCACGTCGCGCGCCGCATCGCGCCGCTCTGCGCGCTCGCGCGGCGCCATCGCGACACGCTCGACGGCCTCGACGACACGGCCGCCGCCGACCGCCTCGCCGAACTGAACGTCCTCGAACAGGTGCGGCTGCTGCGCGCATCGCCGATCGTGCGCGGCCGCGAACGGCCGCCGCTCGTGCATGGCTGGATCTTCTCGCTCGCCGACGGTCGCCTGCTGGAGCTCGATTCCGGCTACGCGGCCCCGCCCGTCGACGTCGAACCCGCGCTGGCCACGACCGCCGCCGCGCTCGGCTGATTCATCCCCCGCCCCAACGCCCACGAAAACGCCCCAACCATGAAACTGAACGAGCGCCTCTCCACCCTGCCGCGCGACATCGTCGCCGGCATCGTCGTTTTCCTCGTCGCGCTGCCGCTCTGTCTCGGCATCGCCAACGCCTCCGGCGTCGAGCCGTTCGCCGGGCTCGTGTCCGGCATCGTCGGCGGCATCGTCGTCGCGCTGCTGAGCGGCTCGTCGCTGTCCGTCAGCGGGCCGGCCGCCGGCCTCGTCGTGATCGTCGTCGAAGGGATCGCGCAACTCGGCAGCTTCTCCGCGTTCCTGCTCGCGGTGCTGCTGTCCGGCGTGCTGCAGTTCGGGTTCGGCATGCTGCGCGCCGGCCGCTTCGCCGCCTACGTGCCGTCGCCCGTCATCAAGGGCATGCTCGCCGCAATCGGCCTGCTGCTGATCGTGAAGCAGATGCCGTTCGCGTTCGGCATCGGCGGCTCGGCCGCGCAATCGTTTGCGAACTGGCCGGACCTGCCGGTCGCCTGGGCCGCCACGGCCATCGCGCTCGCGTCGCTCGCGCTGCTGATCGCCTGGGACACGCCCACGCTGCGCCGCTTCGCGCTGGTGCGCGCGGTGCCCGCGCCGCTCGCGGTCGTCGTGCTCGGGATCGGCGCGACGCTCGTGCTGGGCTTCGTCGCGCCGGCCGTTGCGCCGGGCGCGGCCCATCGCGTGACGCTGCCCGAGCTCGGATCGTTCGCGGCGTTCGCGGCCTCGCTCAAGCACGCGGAGCTCGGCCCGAACTTCGCGCAGCTCGTCAATCCGGACGTGTGGCGCGTCGCGATCACGCTCGCGGTCGTCGCGAGCCTCGAGACGCTGCTGAGCCTCGAAGCGGTCGAGCAGATCGACCCGAAGCGCCGGCCGACCCAGCCCGATCGCGAGCTGAAGGCGCAGGGCGTCGGCAATCTCGTCGCGGGCGCGGTCGGCGGGCTGCCGATCACGTCGGTGATCGTGCGCAGCTCGGTGAACGTCAACGCGGGCGCGCAAAGCCGGATGTCGGCCATCGTCCACGGGATGCTGCTGCTCGCGAGCGTGTTCGCGCTCACCGGCCTCATCAACCTGATCCCGCTCGCGAGCCTGGCCGCGATCCTGATCCATACGGGCTTCAAGCTCGCGAAGCCGGCGCTGTTCCGTTCGGTGATGAAGCAAGGGCCGGCCGCCTTCGTGCCGTTCGCGGCGACGATCGTCGGCGTGCTCGCGGTCGACCTGCTGTTTGGCATCGCGCTCGGCCTCGCGTGCAGCGTGCTGGCCGTCGCGGTCGCGAACCTGAAGAGCCCCGTCACGCTCGCGCAGCACGACGACCACTTCCTGCTGTCGTTCCGCAAGGACGTGTCGTTCCTCGGCAAGGTGCAGGTCAAGCACCACCTGCGGCACATTCCGGATCGCGCGGCCGTGATCATTGACGCGACGCGCGCCGACTACATCGATCACGACGTGCTCGAACTGCTCGACGCGTTCGTCGCCGACGCGCCGCGGCGCGGGATCGCGGTCGAGTTCCGCCGGCGCAGCCCGGCGCCGCGCCCCGCCGCGCGCCGCTGGCTGTTCCGCGCCCCTGCGGCCGAATGAGCGGCCGATGAAAAAACGCCCCGGCGGCACACGGCCGCGGGGCGTTTCGGTGGTGCGCTGCGCGCGGCGCTTACGCGCGCTGCGGGTTGAGCTTGTCGTCCTTCGAGTGCAGCTTGTTCAGCGCGGAAATGTACGCCTTCGCCGATGCGGCGACGATGTCCGGATCGGTGCCGACGCCGTTGACGATCCGCCCGCTCTTCGACAGCCGGACGGTCACTTCGCCCTGCGCCTGCGTGCCGGTCGTGATCGCGTTCACCGAGTACAGCAGCAGCTCGGAACCGCTGCCGACTTCACCCTCGATCGCATTGAACGTTGCGTCGACCGGGCCGTTGCCGCGTGCCTCGCCCGTCACTTCCCGGCCTTCGACCGCGAACACGACCTTCGCCTGCGGCTGCTCGCCGGTTTCCGAGCGCTGCGCCAGCGACACGAACTTGTAGTGCTCCTGCTCGTGCGCGAGTGCCGACTCCTCGGAGACGATCGCGATGATGTCCTCGTCGAAGATCTCGGCCTTACGGTCGGCCAGGTCCTTGAAGCGCATGAATGCGGCATTCAGTTCGGCTTCGCTGTCGAGCGACACGCCGAGCTCCTGCAGGCGCTGCTTGAACGCGTTACGGCCCGACAGCTTGCCGAGCACGATCTTGTTCGCGGTCCAGCCCACGTCTTCCGCGCGCATGATCTCGTAGGTGTCGCGCGCCTTCAGCACGCCATCCTGGTGAATGCCCGACGCGTGCGCGAACGCGTTCGCGCCAACCACCGCCTTGTTCGGCTGCACGACGAAGCCGGTGATCTGCGACACGAGCTTCGACGTCGGCACGATCTGCGACGTGTCGATGCCGACGTCGAGACCGAAGTAGTCCTTGCGCGTCTTCACGGCCATCACGATTTCTTCGAGCGACGTGTTGCCCGCGCGCTCGCCGAGACCGTTGATCGTGCACTCGACCTGACGCGCGCCGCCGATCTTCACGCCGGCGAGCGAGTTCGCGACGGCCATGCCGAGGTCGTTGTGGCAGTGCACCGAGAAGATCGCCTTGTCCGAGTTCGGAATGCGCTCGCGCAGCGTCTTCACGAGGTTGCCGTAGAGCTCGGGCACGCCGTAGCCGACCGTGTCGGCGATGTTGATCGTCGTCGCGCCTTCGGCGATCACGGCTTCCAGCACGCGGCACAGGAAATCCATGTCGGAGCGGCTGCCGTCTTCCGGCGAGAACTCGACGTTGTCGGTGAACTTGCGCGCGAAACGCACCGCGAGGCGCGCCTGCTCGAACACCTGGTCGGGCGTCATCCGCAGCTTCTTCTCCATGTGCAGCGGCGACGTCGCGATGAACGTGTGGATCCGGAAGCTGTTGGCCGGCTTCAGCGCGTCGGCCGCGCGCTGGATGTCCTTGTCGTTGGCCCGCGCCAGCGAGCAGATCGTGCTGTCCTTCACCAGACCGGCGATCGTGTGGATCGCGTCGAAGTCGCCGTTCGAACTGGCCGCGAAGCCGGCCTCGATCACGTCGACCTTCATCCGCTCGAGATTCTTCGCGATGCGGATTTTCTCTTCCTTCGTCATCGACGCGCCGGGCGATTGTTCGCCGTCACGCAACGTCGTATCGAAAATGATCAGCTTGTCTGTCATGGGGGGCTCCAGGGCTCTTTATACGGAAGTCAAACGTAATGAGATCGCGCCACCGCTGGCGACGCTCAACAACAGACGAGGCTTGACGGAGGGCGAGAACGGTCAGCGCGGCAGGCGCGCCAAAGCTAGCGCGCGTAGCGGCGCACCGGCTAGAAGGAGGGAGAGGCGGGAAAATGCAGTCATGCCGAAGACTATAGCGGCATTCCGCTGGCCGCGCAATCGGACGCCGCCCGGGGATTCCGGCCGCCCGGCGCGGAAAAGGGGCAAATGAAAACGGCGGCCTTGCGGCCGCCGTTTCCGGTCGATCGCACGTCAGTGATCGCGCTGCGACGAGCGCGCCGGATTCGCGCGCCCGCGGACGGCCATGTAGGCCCAGAACACGTAGCCGGACAGCCCGTACAGCACGAACAGGCAGAACAGCATCAGCGGCGGATCGGACGACACGAGCACGAACGCGACGACGACCAGCAGGATCGCCGCGAACGGCACGCGGTGCCGCACGTCGAGCGCCTTGCCGCTGTAGAACGGCGCGTTCGACACCATCGTCACGCCGGCGTAGATCGTCAGCACGAACGCGACCCACGGCAGCCAGCCGAGCTTCATCGGCACGCGGTTGTCGGTCGCGAGCCACACGAAGCCCGCGATCAGCGCGGCGGCGGCCGGGCTCGGCAGCCCCTGGAAGAAGCGCTTGTCGACCACGCCGATGTTCGTGTTGAAGCGCGCGAGGCGCAGCGCGGCACCCGAGCAGTAGACGAACGCGGCCAGCCAGCCCCAGCGGCCGAGATCCTTCAGCACCCACTCGTACATCACGAGCGCGGGCGCGACGCCGAACGACACCATGTCCGACAGGCTGTCGAACTGCTCGCCGAACGCGCTCTGCGTGTGCGTCATGCGCGCGACGCGCCCGTCCATCCCGTCGAGCACCATCGCGACGAAAATCGCGATCGCGGCAATCTCGAAGCGCACGTTCATCGCCTGCACGACCGCGAAAAAGCCGCAGAACAGCGCGGCGGTCGTGAATGCGTTCGGCAGCAGGTAGATGCCGCGGGTCTTCAGGAACCGCTGGCGCGCGGCGCGACGGCTCTCGAGCGGCGCCGGATCGGGCGCCATCCCCTTGTTGCGGCGGAACGGTCGTGGCGTCTGGCCGGAGCCGTTACGCGGCCGACGCGGTTTGAATGCGGCCATCGTGCGCCCCGCCGCTTACTGCTCAAGCTCGGCGAGGATCGTCGACGACGCGTAGACCTTCTCGCCGATCGACACCTTCGCGCGGCTGCCGAGCGGCAGGTACACGTCGACGCGCGAGCCGAAGCGGATGAAACCGTAGCGCTGCCCGCGCGACAGCGGCTCGCCGGCACGCACGTAACAGAGAATCCGGCGGGCGACGAGGCCCGCGATCTGCACGGCGGTGACGGTCTTGCCGCTCGCCGTCTGGATCACGACCGCATTGCGCTCGTTCTCGGTCGATGCCTTGTCGATCGCCGCGTTCAGGAACGCGCCCGGGAAGTACTCGACCTTGGTGATCGCGCCGTCGACCGGCGAACGCTGCGAATGGACATTGAATACGTTCATGAACACGCTGATCTTCAGCGCTTCACGGTTCGCGTACGGGTCTTGTGCGGTCTCGACCGCGACGATGCGGCCGTCTGCCGGGCACAGCACCGCGTTCGGCTGCGCGGGGATCGGGCGCTGCGGATCGCGGAAGAACTGGACGACGAAGACGAGCAGCAGCCAGAACGGCCACGCGAAGCCGAAGCCCCCGACGGCGTGGATCAACAGCGCGATGACGGCAGCAATCGCGATGAACGGCCAGCCTTCGCGCGCGATGATCGGATGAGGATAGTTCATGGATTCGTTCTGTGTTCGGTGAATTGCAAAGCCCGTAGGATAGCAAAAGCCGCCCGGGGCACTGCTGCCTTCGGACGGCTTTTTGAAACCGGCCCTCCACTCGAAGGGCCGGAACAGCTCGCGGTGCTTAGTTCTTCGTCTGGTCGACGAGCTTGTTCTTCGCGATCCACGGCATCATCGCACGCAGCTTCGCACCGACCTGTTCGATCTGGTGCTCGGCCGTCAGGCGACGGCGCGACTGCAGCGTCGGGGCGCCTGCCTTGTTCTCGAGAATGAAGCTCTTCGCGTACTCGCCGGTCTGGATGTCGGTCAGGCACTGCTTCATCGCCTTCTTTGTCTCTTCCGTGACAACGCGCGGGCCCGTCACGTACTCGCCGTACTCGGCGTTGTTCGAGATCGAGTAGTTCATGTTCGCGATGCCGCCTTCGTAGATCAGGTCGACGATCAGCTTCAGTTCGTGCAGGCACTCGAAGTACGCCATTTCCGGCGCGTAGCCTGCTTCGACCAGCGTCTCGAAGCCCGCCTTGATCAGCTCGACGGTACCGCCGCACAGCACGGCCTGCTCGCCGAACAGGTCGGTTTCGGTCTCTTCACGGAAGTTCGTCTCGATGATGCCGGCACGGCCGCCGCCGTTCGCCGCCGCGTACGACAGCGCGATGTCGCGTGCCGCGCCCGACTTGTTCTGCGCAACCGCGATCAGGTGCGGCACGCCGCCGCCTTGCGAGTACGTGCCGCGCACGGTGTGGCCCGGTGCCTTCGGCGCGATCATGATCACGTCGAGATCGGCGCGCGGGATCACCTGGCCGTAGTGGACGTTGAAGCCGTGCGCGAATGCCAGCGCCGCGCCTTGCTTGATGTTCGCGTGCACTTCCTTCGCGTACACGTCGGCGATCTGCTCGTCCGGCAGCAGCATCATGACGACGTCCGCGCCCTTCACCGCTTCCGCGACTTCCTTGACCGACAGGCCGGCGTTTTCGGCCTTGCTCCACGACGCGCCGTCCTTGCGCAGGCCGACCGTCACGTTCACGCCGCTTTCCTTCAGGTTCAGCGCGTGCGCATGGCCTTGCGAGCCGTAGCCGATGATCGTGACTTGCTTGCCCTTGATGAGGGAGAGGTCGGCGTCTTTGTCGTAGAAAACGTTCATGATGGTTCCTTCGCTAATTCAAAAATTCAACAATTCGTTCGGATGGAGTACTGCGGGCCGGGACATGACGGCGCACCCGGCGTGCCGGTCTGGCAAATTCGGCATCACACCTTCAGGATGCGCTCGCCGCGTCCGATGCCGGAGCTGCCGGTGCGCACGGTCTCTAGGATCGCGCCCGCGTCCAGCCCCTGGATGAATGCGTCGAGCTTGTCGCTCGCGCCCGTCAATTCGATCGTGTAGGTCTTCTCGGTCACGTCGATGATGCGGCCGCGGAAAATGTCCGACATCCGCTTCATTTCTTCGCGCTCCTTGCCCACTGCACGTACCTTGATCAGCATCAGCTCGCGTTCGATGTGTGCACCGTCGGTCAGGTCCACCACTTTCACCACCTCGATCAGGCGGTTCAGATGCTTCGTGATCTGTTCGATCACGTCGTCGGAGCCAATGGAAACGATGGTGAGCCGCGACAGCGATTGGTCTTCGGTCGGCGCCACCGTCAAGGTTTCGATGTTGTAGCCGCGTGCGGAAAACAGACCGACCACGCGCGACAGCGCGCCCGGTTCGTTCTCCAGCAGGACGGAAATGATGTGTCTCATGTTCGCTTCTTCCAGAATGTGTCCGTGTCGATTCACTCGCGCCGCGCGCCGCCGCGTGCCGCACCGCCCTTCGTGAAGGCGGCCGCCTCGGGCCAGGCGCGCGTCGCGCCGTTACAGATCTTCCGATCCGAGCAGCATCTCGGTGATGCCCTTGCCGGCCTGTACCATCGGCCAGACGTTTTCGGTCGGATCGGTCTGGAAGTCGAGAAACACGGTGCGGTCCTTCAGGCGCAGCGCTTCCTTCAGCGCCGGCTCCACATCCGAGGTCTTTTCGATCCGCAAGCCGACATGGCCGTACGCTTCGGCGAGCTTCACGAAATCGGGCAGCGCATCCATGTACGAATGCGAATAGCGCTTGCTGTATTCGATCTGCTGCCACTGGCGGACCATGCCGAGGTAGCGGTTGTTCAGCGAAATGATCTTCACGGGCGTGTCGTACTGCAGGCAGGTCGACAACTCCTGGATGCACATCTGGATCGAGCCTTCGCCCGTGATGCACAGCACGTCGTCGTCCGGGTGCGCGATCTTGACGCCCATCGCCGCCGGCAGGCCGAAGCCCATCGTGCCGAGGCCGCCGGAGTTGATCCAGCGACGCGGCTTGTTGAAACGGTAGAACTGCGCGGCCCACATCTGGTGCTGGCCGACGTCCGAGCACACGAACGCATTGCCGTCCGTCAGCTCCCACGCCTTCTCCACCACGTACTGCGGCTTGATGATCTCGCTTTCGCGGTCGTACTTCAGGCAGTCCTTCGCGCGCCAGCCCTCGATGTCCTTCCACCATTGCGCGAGCGCCTCGGTGTCGGGGCCGTGCTCGGCCGTCTGCAGCTGCTCGATCAGTTCCTTCAGCACTTCCTTCACGTCGCCGACGATCGGGATGTCGACCTTCACGCGCTTCGAGATCGACGACGGGTCGATGTCGATGTGGATGATCTTGCGCGGACGCGACGCGAAGTGCGCCGGGTCGCCGATCACGCGGTCGTCGAAGCGGGCACCGATCGCGATCAGCACGTCGCAGTGCTGCATCGCCATGTTCGCTTCGTAGGTGCCGTGCATGCCGAGCATGCCGAGGAATTTCTTGTCCGACGCGCGATAGCCGCCGAGGCCCATCAGCGTGTTCGTGACCGGGTAGCCGAGCAGGTCCGCGAACTGGTTCAGTTCGCGCGACGCGTCGGCGAGGATGATGCCGCCACCCGTGTAGATGTAAGGACGCTTCGCCGTCAGCAGCAGCGACACGGCCTTGCGGATCTGGCCCGAATGGCCCTTCGTGACGGGGTTGTACGAACGCAGCGACACGCTCTTGACGGGCTCGTACTGGCACGGCGTCTTCGAGATGTCCTTCGGGATGTCGATCAGCACCGGGCCCGGACGGCCGGTGCGGGCGATGTAGAACGCCTTCTTGACGGTTTCCGCGAGGTCGCGCACGTCCTTCACGAGGAAGTTGTGCTTCACGCACGGACGCGTGATGCCGACGGTGTCGCACTCCTGGAAAGCGTCCTGGCCGATCGCGGCAGTCGGCACCTGGCCGCTGATCACGACCATCGGGATCGAATCCATGTAGGCCGTTGCGATGCCGGTCACCGCGTTGGTGACACCGGGGCCCGACGTCACGAGGCAGACGCCGACATTGCCGGTGGAACGCGCATACGCATCGGCTGCGTGCACGGCCGCCTGTTCGTGGCGCACCAGCACGTGCTGAATCTTGTCCTGCTTGTACAGCTCGTCGTAGATATAGAGAACCGAGCCGCCGGGATAGCCCCAGATGAATTCGACGTTTTCGTCGGCGAGTGCCTTCATCAGCACGGTGCCGCCGATGGAGTCGCTATCGGGAGGGGAAAGGGGTTCCGACGTGGAGAATTCCGCGCTGGGCATGTTCATTTTGACCTTTCGAATTTTCGGCAAAAAATTGATCGGGTGCTCTCTGCCGGGCTTGTGGCTCGGGTTCAAGCGGCGCGTCCAGTTTGAAGGGCGGGCTTCTTGGGCCAGCCTCAAATGAGACCATCACTTCATGTTGCGAATCGTTGACGATAGCGGGTCGTGGTTGGGTCGTCAAGCAAAATATCCCGCACCGCATCATGCGCGCCGCCCGGCGCCCCGCCGCCGCGGCTCGCGCGCAACGTGCGGCGCCCGACCCGGTGCCAAGCGGCACGAAAATTTGATAGCATCCGCGGGTTTTACGAAATTTTTCGACCTTTTACACCACGCAGCGGCCCGCAGCGCATACCTTCACGGAATGGCATCAGACAAGGAACTCGCCGACTTTCTGGCGGGCGTCGAAAGGCGCGCGTTCAAGCAGGCTGCGTACGCCGTGCGTGACGACGATGCGTCGCTCGACATCGTGCAGGACGCGATGATCAAGCTTGCGGAAAAGTACGGCGACCGGCCGGCGGCCGAATTGCCGCTGCTTTTTCAGCGGATCCTGCAGAATACGGTCCACGACTGGTTTCGCCGGCAGAAGGTCCGCAACACGTGGGTCACGCTCTTCTCGTCGCTGAACAATACCGACGACGAAGACTTCGACCCGCTCGAAACACTCGAATCCGCGGACGACAACGCGGGCGTCGAGAGCAGCGAGCACCGCCTCGAAAGAGAGCAGGTTCTGGCCCTGATCGACGAAGAAATCCAGAAGCTTCCGGCGCGTCAACGGGAAGCGTTCCTGATGCGTTATTGGGAAGATATGGATGTCGCCGAGACTGCCGCCGCAATGGGGTGCTCCGAGGGCAGCGTGAAGACGCACTGCTCGCGAGCCACCCATACCCTGGCGCAAGCGCTCAAGGCCAAAGGAATCACGCTATGAGCTCCGCTCCCGCAAACCGAGAACACGAATTCGCGCTGAAGGTGCGCCGCGCGCTTGACGAGCGTGCGGCCGCGCTGCCTGCCGCGACCACCGATCGTCTGGCCGTCGCCCGCCGGGCCGGGCTCGCGCGCAAGAAGCCCGAAGCCGCGACCGCGCCGGTGTTCGTGCCGGCCTTCGCCGGCGCGGCCGGCGCCTACGGACCGGCGCCCGTGAACCGCCCGAAAGCGTCGTTCGCGCGCCGCCTGCTGCGCGCGTGGCCGCTTGCGCTGCTGCTCGCGGGGCTCGTCGGCATCGCCTACTGGGAAGACATGCAGCGCACCGCCGAACTCGCCGACATCGACGCGGCGATGCTCAGCGACGACCTGCCGCTCAACGCGTATCTCGATCACGGGTTCAACGCGTATCTTTCGCGCGCTCACTAACAGACAATAACGAGGGGATCGCACGGGTGAGTCAGAAGCGCGGCCTGGCCGTATTTTTCGGATGCGTGATCGCGATCGCCGTTTCCTACGTCGCCACCTATTCCCGATTTCACCCGGCCCCCGCGACGACCACCGTCGCGGCCGTCAGCCCCGCCGCGCCTGCCTCGGCCGCGACCGGGCTGGCCACCGAACTCCCGCCGCTGCCCCTGCCGCTGCCGGCCGCCACCG
>NZ_JAAGPK010000048.1:0-49467 GCF_017104685.1 Burkholderia sp. Tr-20355
CCACGTGCCGGTGCAACGTGTCGCGGTCGATCGGCGGCAGGCCGCGCGCGCTGTGCCACAGCTTCGCGGTGGCGAGCGGCAGCATCACGAGCGCGATGATCGAGTGGAACAGGAACGCCGGTTCGAGCGCGGGATTCAGCGTGCCGGCCTGCTGCGCGGCGCGGATGCGTTCGGCGAAGCCGCCGATATGGTCGAGCGGGATGCGCCGGACCATCCGCTCGCGCAGCAACCCGCCTTCGTGGACGATCTCGCGCAGCCAGATCGACGGCAGCCACGGCATGCGGTGCGTGACGTCGAAGAAGCGGTCGACGAGTTCGGCGACGAGCGCGAACGGATCGTTCTCGATCCGCGGTTCGGTCGGCCGCCACACGAACGCGATGACCTGCGCGAGCCGCTCCTCGACGATCGCGTCGAGCAACTGTTCGCGGTTCGTGAAGTAGTAGTGGACCATCGCCGACGTGACGCCGGCGGCCGCCGCGATCTGCGCGACCGTCGTCGCGGCGATGCCGCGCTCGGCGAACAACGCGATCGCGACGTCGAGCATATGGCCGCGCAGGTCGAAATCGTCCACCGACGGGCGGCGCCCGCGCGGCCTGGCGACGGTGGCTTTCGCGTTCATGAAATCGACGCTAATTGATGAGTTAGTTAATTTCAAGGAAGGGTTTTCGCCGCCCTTGATCTCGATCAGGCGTGCGTCGAATCCGGCCACGGACGCGCGGGGCGCCACGTCGCGGCACGCAGTGCGCCGTCGGTGGCATGTAGGGAGCAGTTAACGGGGAAAAGGGCGAGCGGGCGCGCGCCAGCGGTAGCGCACGCGCCCCGCCAAGGGGTTACCGATCGATCGGCGACTTCAGCGGTTCGTGCTCGCCGGTCAGGCCGAACACGACGAGCTGCGCGGGCTCGGTCGCGCTTGCGTTGCGCGACACCGGGTGGCGCGAGCCGGGTGCCTCGTACCAGCCCTCGCCGGCGCGGTAGCGGCGCAGCGGGCCGTCGTTCACCTGCGACAGCACTTCGCCTTTCGACACGACGGCAAACACCGAGCCGAGGTGCCGGTGTGGGGCGGACGCCTGGCCGGGCGCATAGTCGACGGTCGCGACGACGACGCGCTTGCCGGGCGCTTCGGGCACGGCCTGCTGCATGATCGCATGAACGCTGTCGCCGGCGTCGTGCGCGAAGGCGGCGGCCGGCAGCGCGGCGCCGAGCACGAGCGCGGCGCCCAGAACGGTGCGATGGAGCGGGGAGCGGGTCATTGCCGGTTCCTTACTCGGGCATCTTGCGGAACGCGATCGCGAAGCGGTTCCACGTATTGATCGTCGCGATCAGCATCGACAGGTCGAACAGTTCCTCGTCGGTGAAGTGCGGCTTGACGGCTTCCCAGACGGCGTCCGGCACGTGGTTGTCGGCCACCAGCGTCAGCGCCTCGGTCCATTCCAGCGCCGCGCGTTCGCGCTCGGTGAAGAACGGCGTTTCGCGCCACACGACGACGGTCGCGAGACGGCGGTCGGTTTCGCCGCCCTTGCGCGCGTCGGTCGTGTGCATGTCGACACAGAATGCACAGCCGTTGATCTGCGACGCGCGCAGACGGACGAGTTCGGCGAGCGGCTTCTCGATCGAGCTCTTCGCGATGAAGTCCTCGGCGTTGCGCATCACCTTGATGGCGTTCGGGCTGGCGGTATAGAAGTTCAGGCGCGGTTGCATGGCAGGTCCTTTTGGTGGGTGGCGCCGGGGCGGCGCGACAGGACCCACTTTACGAAACCGACTGGCCTGTTTGAATAGCCAATTCCGTGGAAATTCAGGTAACCAGTGATGGTCCGCCGGCCCCGCCCGCGCCGAGCAGCCCGGCCAGTTTCGCGAGCGCCGTGTCGATGCGCAGCGCGTCGATCCCGCCATAGCCGAACAGCAGCCCCGCGCGCACCGGCACGCCGACGTGAAACGCCGAGATTCCGTACAGGCCGATGTCCTGCGCACGCGCCGCGCGGACGAGCGCCGCTTCGTCGAGGCCCGGCTTCAGGTGCGCGGCGAGGTGGATGCCGGCGGTCGGCACGATCGCGTCGAACCACGGCGCGAGTTCGCCGCGCAGATGCGCGATCAGCATCTTGCGTCGCGCGTCGTAGTGCTTCTGCACGCGCTTCAGGTGCCGGCCGAAATCGCCTTCGAGCATGAAGCGCGCGAGCGCCGCCTGCGTCAGCGTGCAGGTGTGCCAGTCGACGATCTGCTTCGCCTTGGCCAGCGCGCCGCGCAGCGCGCGCGGCGGAATCGCGTAGCCGATCCGCAGTTCGGGAAAGATCGTCTTCGAGAACGTACCGACGTACGCGACGAGGCCCGTGCGGTCGAGGCTCTTCAGCGATTCGACCGGCCGGCCCTCGAAGCGGAATTCGCCGTCGTAGTCGTCCTCGATGATCACCGCGCGGCGGCGCTGCGCCCATTCGAGCAGCGCGATGCGCCGTTCCAGCGTCATCGGCATCCCGAGCGGGAACTGGTGCGACGGCGTCACGTAGACGAGCCGGGCTTCGTCGGGCAGGCGGCCGGTGACGAGGCCGTGCGCGTCGACCGGTACGCCGATCACGGTCGCGCCGAGCGACGCGAACGCGGCGCGCGCGGGCGGATAACCGGGATCCTCGACCGCGACGACGTCGCCAGGCCGCACGACGACACGCGCGAGCAGGTCGAGCGCCTGTTGCGCGCCGTGCGTGACGAGCACGTCGTCCCAGCCGCACGCGACCGCGCGGCTGAACGCGACGTAGCGCGCGATCGCGCCGCGCAGCTGCGGGTCGCCGGCCGGGTCGTGATACTGGCCGCGGCCGCGCGCCTGCTGGCGCAGCGCGTGATGCAGGCAGCGCCGCCATGCGTCGAACGGGAACAGCGTCTTGTCGGTCACGCCGCCGCGGAAGTCGAAGCCCGGCGCATCCTGCGGCGCGGGCATCGCGAGCGCGTCGGGCAGGTCGTTCCACAGCGCGCGGGCGTCGACCGCATCGACACGCGGCGTGGCGTCGACGATCGACGGCGCCGGCATCGCCGCCGCGTGCGGCACGCGCGCGAGGCCGTCCGCGACGAACGTGCCGTCGCCCGCGCGCGTAGTCAGGTAGCCCTCGGCGACGAGGCGCTCGAACGCGTCGAGCGTCGTCTTGCGCGACACGCCGAGCTGTTTCGCGAGATCGCGCGTCGACGGCAGCCGCGCGCCGCCTTCGAGGCGCCCGTCGACGATCGCCGTGCGCAGCTGCCGGAAGATCTGCCCCGTCAGGTCGTGACGGCCTTCGATGCGGATCGCGATGTCCATCGCAGTGGTTACCTCGATCGTGACGATTCAATGCCGATCAGGATACCGGAAGTCGGCGGACGGATCGGCAGCGTGCCGGCGCGAGCGCCGCCCGCATCGCGCGATTGGACCGCAGGCCGCCGCTGCCTTACGATCCACGACACCCTTACCCCTGGAGCGACCTCATGCTGTCCGAAGACGAACTGGCGCTGCTCGACGCGATCCGTGCCACCGGCAGCCTGTCGCGTGCGGCCGCGCGGCTCGGCAAGGCGCCGTCGACGGTGTCGCACGCGGCGCGCCAGCTCGAAACGCGGTTCGACGCGCTGCTGTTCGACCGGCGCGGCTACCGGCTGCAGCTCACGCCGGCCGGACAGGTGCTGGCCGACGAGGCGGCACGGCTGGCGCTGGACGTCGCGCGGCTCACGCAGCGCGTCCGGCAGATCGCGAGCGGCTGGGAGGACCGGCTGTGGATCGTCAGCGACGAGGTGCTGGAGTTCGACACGCTGCTGCCGGTCGTCCGCGCGTTCGATGCGCTCGATTCCGGCGTGTCGCTGCGCTTCACGCACGAAGTGCTCGGCGGCACCTGGGAAGCGTTGCGCGACGGCCGCGCGGACATGGTGGTCGGCGCGACCAACGAGCCGCCGGCGATTCCCGGCTTCAAATGGTTCGAGCTCGGCGCGATGGAATGGGTGTTCGCGGTGTCGCCGCGCCATCCGCTGGCCGCCGCGGGCGGCGTGCTGACGCGCGACGCGATCGGCGCGCATCGCGCGGTCGTCGTCGCCGATTCGTCGCGGCGCGCGGCCGGCCGTGCGTACGGGCTGCTCGGCGGCCAGCCCGTGCTCGCGGTGCCGTCGATGCGCGCGAAGATCCTCGCGCAGCGCGACGCGCTCGGGATCGGCTGGGTGCCGCGCCGGCGTGTCACGTCGCTGCTTGCGCGCGGCGAACTGGTCGAGAAACAGACGGCCGATCCGCGCGAGCCGAACCTGCTGTACGTGGCGTGGCATGGCGAACGCGACGGCCGCGCGCTGCAATGGTGGCTCGAGCAACTGCGCGAGCCGCGCCTCGCGCAGCGGCTGCTCGACGGGATCGACGTCGTCGGCTGAAGCGGCCGCCCAAACATGTTCGATGTTTTCGAACATGTTCGTCGCGCCCGTCGTACGGCAAGGGCGCGCGCCGGGCGCATCCTGTGTTCACGGTCAACTCACCGGTTCACAGGAGAACATCATGCAACGCTTCGAAGGAAAAACGGTCCTCGTCACGGGCGGCAACAGCGGCATCGGCCTGGCGGCCGCCAAGGCATTCGCGGCCGAAGGCGCGCGGGTCATCATCACCGGGCGCGACGCCCAGACGCTGGAAGCCGCCCGGCAATCGCTCGGCGAAGGCGCGCTGGCGATCCGCAACGAGGCCGGCAGCGTCGCGTCGGCGCGCGCGCTGGCCGACGCGATCGCGACGGCGGGCGCCCGGCTCGACGCCGTGTTCATCAACGCGGGCGTCGCGAAGCTCGCGCCGTTCGCCGACAGCGACGAGGCCATGTGGGACCTCGTGTTCAACACCAACGTGAAGGGCGCGTATTTCCAGATCCAGTCGCTGGTGCCGCTGCTGAACCGCGGCGCGTCGATCGTGATCAACGGTTCGATCAACGCGCACATCGGGATGCCCGGCTCGTCGGTGTACGCGGCGAGCAAGGCGGCCGTCAATTCGTTCGCGAAGACGCTGTCGACGGAACTGTTGCCGCACGGCGTGCGCGTGAACGTCGTCAGCCCGGGACCGGTGCAGACGCCGCTGTACGGCAAGCTCGGGCTCGATGCGGCGACGCTCGACGAGACGGCCGACAAGATCAAAGGCCTCGTCCCGGTCGGTCGTTTCGGTACGCCGGAAGAAATCGCGTCGACGGTGCTGCACCTGAGCGCGGCGGAATCGGCGTTCATCGTCGGCGCGGAAATCATCGCGTCGGGCGGGATGGGTCTGCTCTGATCCGCGACACCGACGAAGGCCGTTCGCCGGGCGCCGCGGCGCCCGGGCGGACGGCCCCGCCACGCGCGGGACGGAGCAGGCGAACCGCGCCTAGCGGGCGGCGCAGGCGCCGGCTTCGAGCTGCGTCACCGTGAGCCCGGAGAATGTCGCGCGGCCGTGCTCGGCGAACACGGCGACGCGGTCCGCATCGAGCGGCGGAAAGACCAGGTCGGTCAGCGCCACGCGGCCGCCGTTCGCGAACACTTCGACCGAGCCGCGATCGACGACGATCTCGAGCCGCACTTGGCCGCGCTCGAGCGGCAGGTCCACGATGTGCTCGCGGCTGAACTTGTCGGCGAAATGCGTTTCGCCCGAGCGGGAACGGTCGAGCGTCAGCGTGCGTTTCGCCGTGTCGTAGACGATCCGGGTGCCGGTCGACCCGTCGGCGGAACCCCGGACGATCAGGCCGGCGCGCGCCGCTTGCCGCGGCGCCATCGTCACCGTGATGCGCTGGACCACGCCGCGCGTCGCGGCCGGCAGCACGCGCGTCGCGGAGTCGACCGTGAGGTCGCCTTCGTGCACGACGGGCCGGCTGTCCGCCCACGCATCGAATGCGGCCGCCGGCGTGACGAAGAGCGTCGGTTCGCCGTCGATCGTCTTCAGCGACAGTTCGCGCGGCAAGGTGGTCGCGCCGCGCCACGGCGCAGTCGGCGCTTTCGCCGCGTAATCCCAGTTGCTCATCCACGCGATCGCGACGGGCCGCGCGCCGGGCGCGCCCGAGAACGTGCCGGCCGCGTAGAAGTCCGCGCCGTGATCGACCCAGCGGAATTGCGCGGGATCGGAGCCGGCGGGCGCAATGTGGTCGGGCACGAACGTGCGGCCGTCGAAATCGCCGACGAAATACATCGCCCCGGAACCGCCCGCGATCGACCACGGGTTGACGTTGACGATCATGACCCACCTGATGCGTTGCGGATCGTCGTCGAGCGGCAGCGGCACGAGGTCCGGCATTTCCCACAGCGCGCCGTCGTGCGGCACGCCCGGCCGCGTGAAGTCGCTCAGGAAATTCCAGTGGATCAGGTCGTCGGAGCGATAGAACTTCACGACGTGCGCGTCGGCGACGACCGTCGTCATCAGCCAGTAGCCGCCCGGCGCATACCACGACACTTTCGGGTCGCGAAATTCCTTCGATTCCGGATCGAGCGTGAGCACCGGGTTGTGCGCATACGGCTGCCAGGTCGTGCCCTGGTCGAGGCTGTACGCGAGCGACTGGGCCTGGACGCCCGGTGCGTGACCCGAGCCGGGCTTGTAGACGCTCGTATACAGCGCGACGAGCGGCGTGCGGCCCGGTTTGCCGAGACCGGACGTGTTCAGCGTGTCGGCGACGATCGAGCCGGAGAAGATTTCCTCCGATGCGTTCGCGCGCATCGCGACCGGCTCTTCGCGCCAGTGGACGAGATCGGTGCTCGTCGCATGGCCCCACGACATGTTGCCCCAGTCGTTGCCGAGCGGATTGTATTGATAGAACAGGTGATAACGACCGTTGTCGTAGACGAGCCCGTTCGGATCGTTCATCCAGTTGCGCTGCGGCGTGTAGTGAAGCGCGGGCCGCCATTGCGGCGTGCCCTGGCCGGCCGGTGCGTCGCACGGGGCAGCGGCGACCTGCGAGCACGCCAGGCAGGCGAGCAGCAACCGGGCGATCCGGAAGGTAAGGCGGAAAGACGTCGAATTCATGCGCGGTACCGTGCTTCGTCGGGCGAAGCGGGCAAGGGGCGCATGCCGCGTTCAACGGCGGCACGCGCGTGTGTTCGAAAAAAAAGGGAGGCGCACACGCGACACGCGCGATATGCGCCTCCTCGACCCCGGGCTTTACCGGCTTTCTTTATAGTTGGTTATCCTAATTGACCTGGCTGCTGCCGTCGTTGTGGCCGGCCCCGGTTGCAGGCAGGTTCGCGGGGATGTCGCCGTAGCCGCCGAGCCCGCCGCTTCCGTAGGCGCGGTCGACCGCCGTCGACGTGCCGTTGATGCGCACTTTCACCGTCGGCGCGAGCGTGCCGCCGCGGCGCGGGCCGATCGCATCGATGAACGACTCGACGAGCCCGCCCGGCATCACGTAGTGCGAATACGACTGGAATTCGCGCGGGTTCTGGTTCGGATCCTGCGAATACGGCGCACCGGCCGGCGCGGAGAAATCGGTCGGGTTGCCGAGCACGAGCCCGCTGCCGCCGTTCAGCGGCAGGAAGTCGCTGCGGATCCCGTTGCCGACGAAGCCGTACACGCCGTCCGGGCCGTCGACGCCGGCCGCCATCGTCGTGCGGTGGCTGATCGTGAACAGGTAGTACTTGCCGTCCTTCAGGTAGATCTGCGGCCGCTCGGTCTGGTCGTCGACGCAGTTCGCCGACAGGATCGGCGGCAGGAACTTCCACTCGGTCAGTTGCGGGTTCGTGGCGATCGCGAGGCCGACATTGGCCTTTTGATACACTGCGCCCGAATTCATCACCGCGTTGAGATCCTCCTTGTACGGATCGTTCGCCGCGTAGCCCAGGTCGGCGTCGGTACAGGTGCGCGCGCCGCGCGGGCCGCCCGTGTTGCCTTCGAAGACCATGTAGGTCTTGCCCGGATGCGCGGGGTCGGTGAACACGAACGGATCGCGGAACGAGAAGTAGGTGTTCTGCTGGCCGGTCTGGTAGTACTTGCCGTCCGGCTCCAGCAGCGCCTTGTGATCGTCGAAGCCGCTGAACCACACGTGCTTGTCGTCGGCATGGATGTGGCCGTCGGTGCGCGTGATGATCGCCTGCGGCGGCGTGATGTCGGCGCCGCCGGGCGCCGAGCGGTTGAACGACGTCGCGGTGTAGTAGAGGCTGACGTTGTCGCCGTGCGTGAGGCGAGCCGAGCCCGACCATTCGGCGTTGTTGGTCATCGGCGCGGTGCCGAACACCCTGGCGCTCGCGCCGTCCGGGAACAGGTGGCCGCCCCAGGTCCAGCCGCCGTTCGCGGGGCGCTGCGACGCGGGGATGCCCGCGCGGCGGTAGAAGAAGCCGATGCGCGCATGGACGTGACGGTCGTCGAACGTGTAGCCCGCGTGCGGATCGGCGGTGAGCGAAAAGATCACCTCCCAGCCCTTGTAGCTGAGCTGGTTGGCGCGCAGGTCGGCCAGCGGCCAGGTGTCCCACACCCACACGTTCGAGTTGATCAGCGGGAAATCCTGCGGGATGTCCGGCATCGTCAGCGCTTGCGGCAGCGAGTTCCGGTCGGCGCCGGCGGTGTGCGATTGCGCGACGATCTGGCGGATGTCCGCGCGCGTCCAGCGCATCGTGAAGTTGCCTTCGGGGTCGTAGGCTTGCTGGGAGTGAGGCGTGGGCATGGGCGCGCCCGTGCCGCCGGACTGCGCGTGCGCGACGGACGCGAAGGCGGCGAGTGCGCCGCCAGCGAGCAGCAAACGCCGGGTCGTCGCCGGGCGGAAAAAGGGAAAGTATGTCATCTCGTCGTCGTTTCCTGGGAAGGTGAAAGTGAACGGCTGAGTGGGCATCGATGTCCAAACCGGTTTGGATGCTATTTCAAACCGGTTTGGACGTCAAAAGATAATTATTTGACGGTAATCACTACCGACAGGAAACAATTGCCGCCAATCGGCATGCCGTGCGGCGCATGAAGGGCGAGGAACGACGGTGAAGGTGAATCTGAAGGCGCTATCGGATGCGCTCGGGCTGTCGCGCACGACGGTCAGCCGCGCGTTGAACGGTTACGACGACGTCAGCGAGGCAACCCGCGAACGCGTCGCGCGGGCGGCGCGGGAAATGGGCTACGTGGCCGATCCGACCGCGCGCCGGCTGGCGACCGGTCGAGCGGACATGATCGGAATCGTTTATCCGTTCGGTGCGGGCGATCTTGGCGATCCGCGTTTCGGCGAGGTTGTCGCGGGCGTGACCGAGCGGCTCGCCGAGCGCAATCTCGATTTCATCATCGCGTCCGCGCGACCGAACGCGGAGCTGGAGACCTATCGGCGGATCGTCGACGGCAAACTGGTCGACGGGCTGATCGTCGCGCGCACGCTCGTCGACGATCCGCGCATCGCGTACCTGCAATCGAGCGCGTTTCCGTACGTCGCGTACGGCCGCACGCAGGCGACCGAACCGTACGCGTGGTTCGATTTCGACAACGAGGCCGGCGCGCGCGATGCGGTGCGCAGGCTGATCGCCTTCGGGCATCGGCGCATCGCGATGATCAGCGCGCCGCTGGTGCTGAATTTCGCCGCACAGCGGCGCGCCGGTTTTCTGTCGGCGTTGCGCGAAGCGGGCATCGAACCCGATCCGGCGCTGCTCGTCGAGTGCCCGTTCACGCACGATGGCGGGTGGCAGGCCATGCGGGCATTGCTCGCGCGAGACGAGCGGCCGACGGCGCTGCTCGTCGACAACAACATCGCGGGCGGCGGCGCGTTCCGTGCGCTCGCGGACAGCGGGTTGCGCCTGGGCGCGGACATGTCGCTGATCGTCTATGACGGCGTGCCGCCGGACATCACGCATCCGTATCGCGTGACGGCCGTCGTGCAGCCGACCGGGCATGCGTCGGGGCGCGCGCTGGCGGAACTCATGCTGCGGCTGCTGGGCGACGGCGTGCACGCTCATCGGCTCGAGGCGCCGGTCATCGAGGCCGGCGACACCGACGGCCCGCTGCGCGGCTAGCCGGCGCGGGAACGGTGCGGGGCGTGATCGGCCCCGCGCGCGTTGCCGGGCCGGGTCCGGCATCGGGCGTGATGGAAAGGCCATGACGGCGGCAGGGGTGAATGCCCGTTTTTCTAGACGACCGGTCTAATCCGTCCTATCATCCGTCCTCATGAATGCGACGACGTATTCGGGCGTGGACGACACGGACGCGAAAATGCCATTTCGTGCTGCGATGCTGTCCATGCGGCGAGACGCCGTCGTTTTATTTGGCCCATTTCTAGACGACTGGTCTAATAGAGGCGTGGTATTCGGCGCGATCGATCGCACGATGACGCGCCAGCGCTGACTAACCGACAGGCGTACCGCGCCGACCGGCCATCGCCGGTTGCGCGGCCCTGTTCCCCCGTTCATTTTCGAAGGAGTGTCCGATCATGAAGATTCTGGTTGTCCTGACCTCGCACGACACGCTCGGCGACACCGGCAAGAAGACCGGCTTCTGGCTCGAGGAACTGGCCGCGCCGTACTACGCGTTCAAGGATGCGGGCGTCGAACTGACGCTCGCATCGCCGAAGGGCGGCCAACCGCCGCTCGACCCGAAAAGCAGCGATCCGTCCGCGCAGACCGACGCCACGCGCCGCTTCGACGCCGATGCGGCAGCCAAGGCGCAGCTCGCGTCGACGCACAAGCTGACCGACGTGTCGGTGGACGACTACGACGCCGTGTTCTACCCGGGCGGCCACGGCCCGCTGTGGGATCTCGCCGAGGATCTGCATTCGATCGGCCTGATCGAGCGCGCGCTCGCCGCCGGCAAGCCGGTCGCGGCCGTCTGCCACGCGCCGGGCGTGCTGCGCCACGTGAAGAACCCGCAGACCGGCGAATCGGTGGTGCGCGGCAAGCGCGCGACGGGTTTCACCAACAGCGAGGAAGCCGCCGTCGAACTGACGGAAGTCGTGCCGTTCCTCGTCGAGGACATGCTGAAGACCAACGGCGCGGAATTCGAGCGCAGCGCCGACTGGGCACCGCACGTCGTCACCGACGGGCTGCTGATCACGGGGCAGAACCCCGCGTCGTCGGCGCCCGCTGCCGAGGCATTGCTCGCCAAGCTCGGCCGCCGCTGACCGCATGGCGCCGGCCGGCCCGGCGCCGTTCCCGTTTCGTCGCCGGGCACGGCCGGCCCGCCGACGGCTCGTATCGTTCCGCCGTGCGCATCGCGCGGCGCGTTCCCTGTCGTTTTGCAGAACCAAGCAAAGGAGTCGTGGATGTCTGCCCTGTTCGAACCGTTCAAACTCAAGGATGTCACGCTGCGCAACCGTATCGCGGTGCCGCCGATGTGTCAGTACGTCGCCGAAGACGGCGTCGTCAACGACTGGCATCACGTGCATCTGGCCGGCATCGCGCGCGGCGGCGCGGGTCTCGTGATCGCGGAGGCGACGGCCGTGTCGCCGGAAGGGCGCATCACGCCGGGCTGCGCGGGGCTGTGGAACGATGCGCAGGCCGAAGCGTTCGCGCCGTCCGTCGCGGCGATCAAGGCGGCCGGCTCGGTACCCGGCATCCAGATCGCGCATGCGGGCCGCAAGGCGAGCGCGAACCGTCCGTGGGAAGGCGACGACCATATCGCCGACGGCGATCCGCGCGGCTGGCAGACCATCGCACCGTCGGCCGTGCCGTTCGGCGCGCACCTGCCGAAAGTGCCGCGTGAAATGACGCACGACGATATCGCCCGCGTGCAGGCCGATTTCGTCGCATCGGCGAAGCGTGCGCGCGATCTCGGCTTCGAGTGGCTCGAACTGCACTTCGCGCACGGTTACCTGGGCCAGAGCTTCTTCTCGGTGCATTCGAACCACCGTACCGACGAATATGGCGGCTCGGCGGAGAATCGCGGCCGCTTCCTCGTCGACACGCTCGCGGCCGTGCGCAAGGTCTGGCCCGAGCACCTGCCGTTGACCGCGCGCCTTGGCGTGATCGAATACGACGGCCGTGACGAAGAGACGCTTGCCGAGTCGATCGCGCTCACGCAGCGGATGAAGCGGGAAGGGCTCGACATGCTGAGCGTGTCGGTCGGCTTCTCGACACCCGCCGCGCAGATTCCATGGGGCCCGGCGTTCCTCGCGCCGATCGCCGAGCGCGTGCGCCGCGAGGCCGGGCTGCCGGTGTCGTCCGCATGGGGGATCGACACGCCGCAACTGGCGAACCGCGTGGTGGCCGACGCGCAGCTCGATCTCGTGATGGTCGGCCGCGCGCATCTGGCTGATCCGCACTGGCCGTACTACGCGGCCAAGCAGCTCGGCGTCGAGCGTCCGTCGTGGACGCTGCCCGCGCCGTACGCGCACTGGCTCGAGCGTTACCGGATCGCCGACAAGGCGGCCTGAGCCGCCTTCACGACACGGCGCGCGCATATTGCGCGTCGCCGATCCGGCGCCGATGGATAGAATGGCGGTTCATGCAGGCCGGTTGCCTGCGCGAACCGCCATTTTTCATTTCGACAGAGGTGCCATGGGCGCACATGTCCCGTCGTCTCCCGATTCCGCCGCACGGCCGCGCGCGCAGCAGATTGCCCGCGTCGTGCTGTATGCGGCGCTGCTGGTGCTCGCGCTGTGGATCATCCGCGACTTCATTCCCGCCATCGCATGGGCCTGCGTGATCGCCATCGCGATGTGGCCGCTGCTCAAACGCTTCGAATCGCATCGGCTGTTCCGTGACCGGCCGACGCTGATCGCGACCGTCATCACGGCCGCGATCTCGTTGCTCGTCGTGCTGCCGGTCGCGGTCGCGACCATCCAGGCGATCGGGCAGGCGCACGACCTGCGCGAGTGGTTGAAGTCGGTCCAGGACAGCGGCATTCCGTTGCCGGACGTCGTCAGCCGGCTGCCTTACGGCTCGGCGCAGATCACCGAATGGTGGCAGGCCAATCTCGGCCATCCGCTGCATGCGGCCAGCGCGATGCATGGCGTCAGCAGCGAGAAATTCCTCGCGTACGGGCGGCAGTTCGGCACGAAGGTCGCGCATGTGCTGCTCGAATTCGGCTTCATGCTCGTCACGCTGTTCGTGATCCTGCGCGCGGGCCACAAGCTGTCGGGCGCATTGCTGCAGGGCGCGCGGCGCGCGTTCGGGCACAACGGCGCGGAACTGATCGACCGGATGGTCAAGGCCGTGTACGGCACCGTGACGGGGCTCGTCGTCGTCGGGCTCGGCGAGGGTGCGCTGCTCGGCATCGCGTATGCGTTGGCCGGCGTCCCGCACGCGGCGCTGCTCGGCCTCGTCACGGCGATTGCCGCGATGCTGCCGTTCTGCGCGCCGATCGTGTTCTGCGGCGCGGCGCTCTGGTTGTTCGTGCAGGGTGCGACGGTGTGGGCCGTCGTGGTGGCCGTGCTCGGTTTCGTCGTCGTGTTCGTCGCCGAGCATTTCGTGCGGCCGGTGCTGATCGGCGGCTCGACGCGGCTGCCGTTCCTGCTGGTGCTGTTCGGCATCCTCGGCGGCGCCGAGACGTTCGGCCTGATCGGGCTGTTCGTCGGCCCCGCGCTGATGACGGTGCTGACGATGCTGTGGGCCGAGTGGATCGCGTGACGATGCGCGACGTTGTGCCGATTTGACGCATCGGCGCGGCGGGTTCGATGCGCGTACAAGCATGTGCGGGCCGCAACGACCGGGCTTGCGCGCGGGCATGACCTGCAGGGATTTGTATAAAGATCTCTACATTTCTTTTCGATCCGGACCCAAAGGTCGAGTAGCATGGGGCTTTCGATCACGCCGGCATGGCGCAGCAGATTTTCCCCAAGCATGCGATTGATTCCGATGTCCCGTCCCGCAGCGATGCTGTCTCTGGCCGCAGGCTGCCTGATGTTGCACGGTTGCGCCTGGTTCGACGCGTGGCTGCCGTTCTCGTATTCGCGCACGCCGCTCGCGCGGGCCGCGTCGCGGCACGGCGCGACGCGCGCCGATGTCGTCCGCGCGGCCGGCAACCCGCGCAGCGTCTGGATGGTCCGTAACGGCAGCGGCGTCTGCTACAACTACTTCATCGAGCACGGCAACGATCACCGGACGTACTTCGTCGTGTTCGACAAGGCCGGCGTCGTCACGCAGTACGGCTTCGACACCTGCATGGACGCCGATCGCAAGGGCGCGCTCCAGCCGGGCAAGGCCGCTTCGCGCTAGTGCGCGGCGGCCCGCGGGCGCCGGCCGTTACGCAATCGTATCGACCACGCCGCCATCGACACGCAGCGCGGCGCCGGTCGTCGCCGAAGCCTGCGGCGAGCACACGTAGACCACCAGGTTCGCGACTTCCTCGGGCGTCGCGGGCCGCTGGATGATCGAGCTCGAGCGGTGATTGCGCACGAACTCCACGGCCACGTCGTCGACGCTGCGGCCGGATGCGTCGGCCGTTTCCTTCAGCATCGCGCGCACGCCGTCCGACATCGTCGGCCCCGGCAGCACCGAATTGACGGTGACGCTGGTGCCGGCCGCGAGCTTCGCGAGGCCGCGCGCGATCGACAGTTGCGCGGTTTTCGTGAACCCGTAATGAATCATGTCGACCGGGATGTTCAGGCCCGATTCCGACGAAATGAACACGACGCGCCCGGCATTGCGTTCGATCATCCCCTTCAGGTAATGCCGTGCGAGCCGCACGCCGGACATCACGTTCATCTGGAAGTAATGTTCCCACTCGGCGTCGTCGATCTCGAAGAACGCCTTCAGGCCGTAGATGCCCGCATTGTTGACGAGGATGTCGGCCTCGGGCGTGTGCTGCGTGATGCGCGCGACGCCGGCTGCGTCGGACAGGTCGGCGGCGACGCCCTCGAAGCTTGCGCCGGGCACTGCCGCGCGAAGTTGCGCGAGCGCCGATTGCACCGACGCGTCGCTGCGGCCGTTGACGACGACGCGCGCACCGGCGCGCGCGAGCCCTTCGGCGATCGCGAGCCCGATGCCGGCGGTGGAAGCGGTGACGACCGCGGTCTTGCCTTTCAGATCGATGTGCATGAGCGTGACGGGAGAGGAGTGAACGGGAACCGCCGCGTGTGCCGCGGCGGACGAAACTCAAAGCTTAGGAGAATTTCGAGCAACAGGCCATCCCGCCCGTGGGGCGGCGGCGTTGACGCACACACTCCGGATGCGGACGTGAAGCGCTGCCCGTTCGTGAGTCGCGGGTGCGCGAGATCCCGGTCGGCTCAGGTTGGCTGAGCGCGAGACCGGGATCGCGCGCGTGCTTCGCCCGCGGGGAACCCCGCCAATGATGCGTTTGCGGGCTGCGATGGCGGCATGTGTGCATCCGGTGCGGATGGATCGGCGCCACAGCCGACGCTGGCGGATGTCGCGGATGCCGCCGGTCCGTCTCGTGCCCCTTGCTCGCAGCCTTTGCGAAGCACGCCAATGGCAGGCAAATATCACGAGCACATGACGAACCAGTCCCACCAGTAGTATCCCACCAGCTCCTGTGTACTTCGTTCCAGCGTATAGAGTCCGAAGCAGGCGCCAAGCGTTTCTATCCCGCTCGTTCGTGCCTTGGCACCGATGCTGACGAAAGTGTGCGACTTCTTCAGCGGCGGCAGGCCGTCGGACGTTTCAGGGTTCAACTGCACGGCCGTCACTTCAAGGAAGTCCTGCGTGAACTGGTTGAAAACCTGCTGGCCGAAGAGGTGCGAAACCTGATAAACGAGCACGGCCTCGTCCGCGTTCCCATAGAGGGACACCGCCCTGAGTGAAACGGTGTCGCCCGGTAACAGCGTCAGACGTGATTCAGCGGCGCCATTTCCGATCGCCCCACCGCGTGCCCCGGTGTAAAGCAGGCGTACGGCGCGATGGTCGATGGCGGTCGGTGCCCCGGGCTGCTTGCTCGGATTCGGGTACCTCGTCTTGATGTATTCCGTGTCGATTACGGCCAGGATGTCGATTTGCTGCGCGGTCGGGTCGAGATTGATGCTTCCAAGATCGGCTGTCATACGTGGTGCTCCATTCGGGTTCTGTCGCGGAAAGGGGCGGCGCCCGGTCAGGCGCCGTGCAAGACTTGCCGGCTGGATCGCCTCCGTCCGGCTTCGGAGCGAGTGGCCGGGGCGCTTGCCTCAACTGGCGGTGGCTTGCCAGGTCCAGAAGAAGTAGCCGAACAACGTCTTCTTGTTTTGATCCCGCGTATAAAGTGCAAAACACGCACCGAGGTTCTCGGATCCGGAAGAACCTGCTACGGCATTGAGGCTTTGAAACGCCTGGGATTGCGCCGAGATCGCGATGACGTCGGGCGTCTCCGCGGCGCTCGGTGCGTCGGCCTCGACGATGTTGTGCACGGCAAACCGGCTGAAGACCCGATCCCCCGAGAAGTGCCGCACGTCGTAGATCACCGCCGCATCGCCCGAGTTGTCGGACAGCGACGTCCCCATCAGGGATACGCTGTCGTGAACCTGCAGCTTCAGGCCCAGCGTGCCCGTTCCTTCCGAACTGCTCACGCCCGGCAGGCGGCTGCTGAGCATGAACGCGGCATTGCTGGTGATGGCCGTCGGGGCGGATGCGTTCCTGCTCGGGTTGGGATAATGTGCCTTGACATAATGCGTGTCGATAACCGCAAGAATGTGAATGAATTGAGCGGTCTTTTCCAGGTTGATGCTGTCCAGGTCGACTTTCATTGGAATGCCTCCGTGGTAGGTCAATTGCCCGTTTGGTGCGAATGGCGCATCGGCGATGCGCTCTTTCAGTATCGTCAATTTATATTCATCTTTGTACCTGTCAGGTTTGATGGGGGATCTATTTTAGTGGCGCGTATTTTATTTATTTAGGGGCGGGAGGTGGTTCTGGCGAGGTCGTGGAATCAACGTGCTGGCGGGGATGGTGTGATCCTTCAATTACGTGTTCGCGCGATATTGTTTGTGAGCAGGGCGCGGGTGCGCTTCGACTTGTGTAATTGGTTGTAATTGATTTTTGTGATTTTCCTGCTACCGGAAATTGGATTATTGAATGTGGGTTGCAATGATCGTTATCGTGTAATTGGTTGTAATTGATTGTTCCGGTCAAAATAAGGATATTGATCGTGACGCACTAATGACGTGTCGTCGGATTTCAATTACCAACGTTGAATGATTGGAGGTTAACCATGGCTTCCGAAGTCACCCTTGCATCAAGCGCGCAGGACATCAACATCATCGTGGTTATCGACACGGAATGGGTCAAGAGAACGTACCCGACTCCGAGCCAGAACCCGGGCAGTCCGACGGGCATCGCTCACAATGGCCAGTTCATGATTTGCACCGGCGCGCGCGGCATCAAGGGGCAGGGTACGGCCGACCTGGAAATCACCGCCTACCCGCGTGACCGCATCATGTTCACCGGCGTGTCGATCTACGACAACTCCGACGACGCCGTGATCATCTACGACATCAAGCACTACAAGGGTGATCAGGTGTTCAACCAGTTCAACTGCAACACGGTCGTCCGCAACGGTGCGGTGGAACCCGATCCGGAATCGCATACCCGAAATGGCCTCCCGGCCAAGCAGAAGCAGCTCACGTTCGCGACCTTCGACTCGTCGGTCAGGAACAGCGGCACGGAGTATTTCGGCGTTTGCTTCGCGCTTTACAAGCTCGTCGGCGGGCAGAAGCAGGAACTGTTCGGCTACTACTGGTGGGATCCGAAGATCTACGTTCCGGCCTGACCTCATCCGCTCGACTCGAGCGCGGGGGCAACGGGAAATGCGTGTCGACACCGGGCGAAGCGCGGGCATGTGGGAGCCGTGTCTTCGTCAGTGTCGAGGCGTCGGCTGAGGCAGGGTTGTGCCCACGGGAATTTCCGTGGGCACAATGCACGTTTGACGGCAGCCCGTTCGTTTTTGTTTGCCGCCGCGAATCCTGCAGGCGGGCGCAGGTTGCGCGGCGCCGCACAGTCTTGTACGGTGAGCGTTCGCCGTCCGAACCGGGAGCCCGCCGCGTGAGCCGTACCGCCAACCGATCCATCGATCCGTCGCCGTTCTGGCGCGATGCGGCGCTGCCGTTCATCGAAGCGCGCACCGTCGACGACGGCCGCGAGATCTGTTACGCGAAACATACGCACGACACGTTTTCGGTGGGCGCGATCGTTGGCGGCACGAGTACCTACGTGAACGGCGCGACGCGCGCGCACGTCGGGCGCGGCGTGCTCGTCATCATCGATCCGGAACAGGTGCATGCGTGCAACCCGTACGGCCCCGACGCGTGGGCGTACCGGATGGTCTATGTCGACGTGCCGTGGCTCACACGGCTGCAGCATGCGCTGGGCCGTGATCCGAATGGCGATTTTCGCGGGTTTTCGCCGAAATTGACGGAACGGGGCGACCTGTTCGCGCAATTTGGCGGTTTCTATCGCACGCTCGTGTCGCCTGCCGGCGATCCGCTCGGCAAGGAAAGCGCGGCGGTCGAATTCTTCACGCAACTGCACGGCGCGCTCGATCGCGAGCCGCCCGACCCGCGGCCGGGCGACGACAACGCCAAGCTCGCGCGCGCGGCCGACTACATCGCGGCACATTGCCGCGAGGGCGTGACGCTCGATGCGATCTGCGCGGCCGCCGACCTGTCGCCGTCGTACCTGATCCGCGCGTTCAACGCGCGCTACGGGATGACGCCGCACGCGTTCCTGATCGATCGCCGTGTCCAGTACGGCCGTACCGAGCTGCGCCGCGGCCGGCCGATCGCCGAAGTCGCGCTCGACGCCGGTTTTGCCGACCAGGCCCATTTCCAGCGCGCGTTCCGGCGCATCGCGGCCGCGACGCCCGGACAGTACCGCAGCGCGATGCGCTGACCGGCGGCGCGGCTACACGTCCAGCAGGAACAGCGCGCTGCCCGCGAGCAGCAGCGCCATCAACCGGTTGAACACGCGCATGCGCCGCGCGTTCGCGAGCCGGTGCCGCAGCGACGCGCCCGCGTACGCCCAGCAGGCGATCGACGCGAAGCAGATCACCAGATACAGCGCGGCGAATTGCCAGACCTGTGCACGGTCGCCATCGGCCGCGTACGCGCCCATCGCGGCCACGCACGCGAGCCATGCCTTCGGATTGAGCCACTGCATCGCGGCGCCGGCCGCCGCCGACGGGCCGGCCACGTCCGGGTCGGCCGACAGCCGGCCGTCGTCGAGCGCGAGCCGCAGCGCCAGGTAGAGCAGGAACGCGATTCCCGACCACTGCGTGGCCGTCGTCAGCATCGGCCAGCGCGCGAGCGCGGCGTGCAGCCCGAGGCCGATCAGCAGGAACAGCGCGACGAAGCCGAGCGTCGCGCCGGCCGCATACCGCAGGCTTGCGCCGAGACCGTGGCGCGCGCCCGCGCTGAGCGCGACGATGTTGACGGGGCCAGGCGTGATCGAGGACGCCAGCGCGAACGCGGCCATCGAAACCAGCATGCTCATTGATTGCCTCCATGCGAATGTCAAAGTCGCATCGAGACTAAAGAAGCCGCGCGTACCGGTATTGAAGAAAACTGCCCTCGGCGGCGCTGCCGGGATTCGGGTAACGCCGAACCGGGCACAGCGCTCACCGGCGCTCGAAAGTCGTTGGACGCAGGCGTTGCAACCGAAGGCATCGCGTCTCACGTCACGGACGGGCGGCCGCCGCGAGCGCGTCGAACACGTCGGCTTCCGGAAGCCGCAGCCACGATTCCGGGCCCGCGTCGATTTCCTCGACCGTCAGCAGACACGCATCGAGTTCGCGACGCAACCGGTCGTGATCGACCGACTGCCCGATGAACACGATTTCCTGCCGACAATCCCCTGCCGGCTCCTCCCATTTCTTCAGCACGCCGTCGCGGCGATAGTCGTCGAGCGGCCAGTCCGACTGCGGGATGAATCGCCACCATCGCCCGACGTAACCCCACTGGAACGCGCCGCCCGTCTGCACCAGCATGGCGATGTCGGTATACCGGTGCGCAGCCCAGACATAACCCTTGCAGCGCAGCAGCCGGCCGTTGTCCCACGGACGACGCAGCCAGGCGAGCAGGCGCGCCGGATGAAACGGCGCACGTTCGCGATAGGTCCACGACGCGATCCCGTACGCATCCGATTCCGACGGGCGTTCGTCGATCTGCATGCGCTGCATCCATCCCGGCGATTCGACCAGCGCCGGCAGATCGAAGCGCCGGGTATCCAGCACGTCCGACGGATCGACCTTGCCGTGCTGCATCGGCAGGATTCGCGCAGCCGGATTCAGCGACGCAAGCATCGCGCGCAGCCGGTCGAAACCCGCATGACCGATCCGGTCGAGACGGCTCACGAGGATCACGTTCGCGTATTCGACTTGCTCGAGCAGCAGGTCCGACAGCTTGCGCGGCGGGCCGGAATGGCCGTCGTTCGCGCGCGCCGCGTCGTGCGCGACCGGTTCGGCCGACGCGATCATGTCCTCGAACGTCTCGCCGTCGACCACCGTGACGAGCGTGTCCAGCCGTGCCAGCTCGCTCAGGCTGAAACCGTCCCGATCGAGAAACGCAAACGTCTCCGCGACCGGCATCGGCTCCGAGATGCCGGTCGATTCGATCAGCAGATAATCGAAGCGGCGCTGCCGCGCGAGCGTGCTGATCTGCTCGAGCAGGTCGGCGCGCAGCGTGCAGCAGATGCAGCCGTTGCTCATCTCGACCAGTTCGTCCTCGCCTCGATGCAGCTCGACGTTGCGCCGCACGTCGTCGGCGTCGATGTTCACTTCGCTCATGTCGTTGACGATCACGGCGACCTTCAGTCCTGCGCGATTGCGCAGGATGTGGTTCAGCAACGTCGTCTTCCCGGCGCCGAGGAAGCCGGACAGCACGGTGACCGGAATCCTCGGGCCGGGGGCGGCCGGCGCGCCTGGCGTCCCCGGCGGCGTCATGCGCTCGGCCCGGACGCGCGATCCAGGTAGCCTTCGAACAGGTCGACCACGACGTAGCCGTCGTCGGCGGCGTCGCCCCACAGATCCTTCACGCGGAACTCGACATGGTAGGTCGGCTGATGCGCGGCGCCGGTGTCGCCGTGGCCGATCGCGTCCGGGAAGGGCCACGATTCGGTTGTCCGGTGCTGCACGACGCCTTCCTTGCCGCGAACGTAGCCCGGCGCGCGGATGTGTCCGCTGACGTATTCGTCGCGAACGACGACACGCTCGCCGACCTCGAACCGCGTCGAGTCGGGCGGAGCCGCGCGGCCGCCGGATGTCGGCGGGTTCGCGAGCCGGAAATGCGAACCGAGCGCGCGGTCGAGTTCATCCTGCGTGAGCACGCCGGTTTCGACGAGCAATGTTGCCGTCGCGATCACGTAGCGCTCGTAGTAGCGCGTGCCGACATGCTGGCGTACATCGATGCGTTCGACCGCGTGACGTACCTCGTCGACGCTGAATTTTTTCAGTTGGTCCACGCCGACGAACATCAGGCTGTACGCGAGATGTTCCCAGTCTTCCTTGAAGACCGGCTTGTAGCCGAGACTGTTGATCGTATGCGGCACCGGGCCGAAGCCCTGGAAGCCGCCGAGGTCGTGAAAGCCGTCCATATGTGATCTCCGAGATGAAGGACGAAAGTGAAACGGGGGGCGAGTCAGTGCACGCGCGGCAGCGCCACACCGATCAGCACGTCCTTCGTGACGAGCGTGCGCAGTTGTTCCTCGCTCATCTGCTCGCTGCCGGCCGGCCGCACGGGCAGCACGAGATAGCGGGTCTCGGCGGTCGTATCCCAGACCTTCACGACGACGTCGTCGGGCAGGTCGGTGCCGAGTTCGCGCAGCACAGTGCGGCCCTCGCGGACGAGTCGCGCACGATATTCGAAGCCCTTGTACCACTCGGGCGGCAGCCCGAGGACCGGCCAGTTCGTGCATGAGCACAGGCTGCAGACGATCACGTTCTTCAGCGTGGGCGTGTCTTCGAGCGCGACGATGTATTCGCCCTGCGGGCCGGTGTAGCCGAATTGCGCGCATGCGGCCGTGCCGTCCTTCAGCAGCAGTTCGCGAAACGCCGGGTCGACCCACGCACGCGCGACGATGCGCGCGCCGTTGGCCGGATCCCAGGTCGTGGACATCAGCTCGGTCAGGCCTTCGATATAGCCGTCGGGGATCAGGTTCTTCTCTTTCATCACGCGAAACAGCGCCCAGGCACGTTCGCCGGGCGTCGAGACCGTTTCCGCGGAAGGGGTCGTACTCATCGTGGGGGCTCCTTGTGGTGGTTCGGGTTGACCGCCGCCACGGCGTCGGGACGGCCCTGGCGGGGGGGGCCGCGTGGTGTCGGTCACGCTCGACGAGCAGGGTAAGAAGAGAAAAAGCACGGTTCTTTGCCGGCACGGATCGGAAACTATGCTGAGACGGCCCCGTGGCGCGGCGTGAGGCCGGCGCGCACGGATGCACGGTGATGGGCTGCAATATGGGCGGGGCACCCGACACGAAAACCGTGGCAGCCGGCGCACGTTTTGCGACCGCTGCATGACATCGGAAGCGCAGGTCCGCCACAGCCAATTTCTTGTTCCGCCGGAAAACAGAACTGCGGATTTTGCCTTCCTATTCTCATCCTCAAGCGACGGCCGTTCGATGTCGCGAATCGCCGGCATCCCCGATGGACCGGCGGAACAACAGTCAGCCAGCACCCCCGCGATTCCACCATCCGGCGACGGTTCCCGTTCGTCGTGCGTCGAGCGTGGCGGTGTCTGCGCAACCAGGTGAGGAGCATGATGGACAACGTCAACAGAATGAAACTGAAGCGAATCGCGCGCTGGATCGGTTTGTCGCTGATCGCCGTCGCATCGCATTACGCGGGCGCGGTCGAGGTCGATCCCGGCGACTACGAGCAGTATCCGGCCGGCGCGACGATCGGCGTGCTGTACTACAACTATTCCGCGACGAACGCGTACTACGCGAACGGCCACCGGACGTCGGATTTCGACCTGCAGTCGAATGTCGGCATCGCCCGCCTGCTGCACGTGTTCCAGCTCACCGACAGGCTCACGATCGATCCGCAGGTGTTGCTGCCGTTCGGTCACATCAGCAGCTTTGGCAACGCCGGCGCGCTTGGCAGTACGAACGGTGTCGGCGACGTGATCCTGACCGCACCGTTGAAATTCCGCCTGAACGACGCGAAGGACGTCGTCGCCGCGACGGTCTACGTCTACGCGCCGACCGGGAGCTACGACCAGAACCGCGGTCTCAATCTCGGCGCCAACCGCTGGTCGCTCGATTTCCAGGCGGCCTACATCAAGCACTTTTCGCCGCAGTGGGCGCTCGATCTCGTCGGCGACGCGATCTGGTACGGCAACAACACGTCGTACGGCGCGAGCGGCGCGACGCTGCATCAGCGGATGAGCTACAGCGCACAGGCGATGGTGCGTTACATGCCCGATCCGGGCACGTCGCTCGCGGTCGGCATCACCCAGCTCTGGGGCGGTGAAACGAGCGTCGACGGTGCGGACAACAACGACGCGCTTCGCACGACGCGCCTGCGGCTCACCGCGGCGAAATTCGTGACGAAGTCCGATCAGGTGCAAATCCAGCTCGGCACCGACCTGAGCGTGCGCAACGGCCCGAAGAACAGTGTGCTCGCGGGCCTGCGCTACGCGCACATCTTCTGACCGGCCGCATGCGCCGGGATACGCCCGGTGCATGTCGCTCCGTGTCCCCAACGTCGATACCTCGACACCCGATTCCCTTTCCAGAGAGGTCATGCATGGAATCCGCCATCGACAAACACCTGGTCTGCCCGCGGACGCTGTCGCGCCGCGTCGCCGATGACTACCAGCCGCCGTTCCCGATGTACGTCGCCCGGGCCGCCGAAGACCTGAGCCAGGTCGTGATGGGCTATTTCGGCGTGCAATACAGCGGCGCCGACAAGCGCGCGGCGGCGCTGGCCGCGTTGCGCCGGATCGTCGCCGATTTCGGCGTGCAGGACGGCCCGAACAACTTCGATCTGACGCAACACACCGACGACCAGGGTTACGAGAACCTGATCGCCGTCGGCTACTGGCGCGATCCGGCCGCGTATGCGCGCTGGATCGCGTCGCCGGCACTCGTCGAATGGTGGACCTCCGACGCGCGCCTCGCGGACGGCATCGGCTACTTCCGGGAAATCGTCGCGCCGCGCGCCGAGCAGTTCGAGACGCTCTACGCATTCACGAACGATTTCCCCGGCGTCGGCGCGATCATGGACGGCGTCAGCGGCGAGATCGAGGAGCACGGTTACTGGGGATCGATGCGCGACCGGTTCCCGATCTCGCAGACGGACTGGATGCGCGCGGACGGCGAGTTGCGCATCGTCGAGGGCGATCCGGCCCGCGGCGGCCGCGTGGTCGTGCTGGCGCACGACAACATCGCGCTGATTCGCTCCGGCCAGGACTGGCGCGCGGCCGAACACGACGAGCGCCGGCTGTATCTCGAGGAGATCGAGCCGACGCTGCGCAGCGGAATGGACTTCCTGCGCGACAACGGCACGGACGTCGGCTGCTACAGCAACCGCTACGTGCGCTCGATCGATCTCGACGGCAACGTGCTCGACGAGAGCTACAACATCGGCCACTGGCGCTCGCTCGACCGCCTCGAACGATGGGCCGAATCCCATCCGACGCACCTGCGGATCTTCGTCACCTTCTTCCGCGTCGTCACCGGGTTGTCGAAACTGCGGCTGTATCACGAGGTTTCCGTCTTCGACGCGAAGCATCAGGTCTACGAATACGTGAACTGCCATCCGCGCACCGGGATGATGCGCGACGCCGTCGCCATCGCCCGCTGAATCCCGCCGGCACCGCCGGGGCCGGCGGTGCCGCTTACCGAACTGGAGAACGTCGATGGCCATCAAACGCCCGACCCGCGAACAACTGTCCGATATTGCAGCCGGCTTCGGCTTTCATCTCGATTCCCGCCAACTCGCCGACTACGACGATGCGCTGCAGGCGAACTTCGACGCCTACGATGCGATCGACGCGCTGCCCGACTATCTGCCCGTCGTCGCGTATCCGCGCACGCCCGGCTACCGTCCGGAAGGCGACGAGAACCGTTACGGCGCGTGGGCGCGCAAGAGCACGATCCACGGCGCCGCCGACGGCAAGCTGCGCGGCAAGACGGTGGTCGTGAAAGACAACATCTGCGTCGCCGGCGTGCCGATGCGCAATGGCTCGACCACGTTCGAGGGCTACGTGCCCGACGTCGATGCGACCGTCGTCACGCGGGTGCTCGACGCCGGCGGCACGATCGCCGGCAAGTCGACCTGCGAGTACTACTGCTTTTCCGGCGGCTCGCACACGAGCGCGTCGGGGCCGGTGCACAATCCGCGCAAGGCAGGGCACTCGTCCGGCGGCTCATCGTCGGGCAGCGGCGCGCTCGTTGCGAGCGGCGAGGTCGACATGGCGCTCGGCGGCGACCAGGGCGGCTCGGTCCGGATCCCGTCCGCCTATTGCGGCATCTACGGGATGAAGCCGACGCACGGGCTCGTGCCGTATACCGGCGCGATGCCGATCGAGGCGACCGTCGATCATCTGGGACCGATGACGGGCAACGTGCTCGACAACGCGCTGCTGCTCGACGTGATCGCGGGCGACGACGGGCTCGATCCGCGCCAGCGGGCGCTGCCGCCGCGCGCCGATTATCTCGGCGCGATCCGCGACGGCATCGCGGGACTGCGGATCGGCATCCTGCGCGAGGCGTTCGGGCTCGCGAATTCGGAGAACGTGGTCGACGAGGCCGTGCGGGCCGCCGCGTACCGGTTGCACAAGCTCGGCGCGCGCGTCGACGAAGTGTCGGTGCCGCTGCATGCGGCCGGCACCGCGATCTGGCTGCCGATCGCGGCCGAGGGGGCGACGCAGCAGATGATGAAGGGCAACAGCCACGGTTTCAACTGGGGCGGCCTGTACGTGACCGGCATGATCGATCACCACGCGGGCTGGCGCGAGCGCGCCGACGAGTTGCCGGATACCGTGAAGGTGACGATGCTGCTCGGCGAATATTTCACGAGCCGGTATCGCGGGCGCTACTACGCGAAGAGCCAGAACCTCGCGCGGCGCTTGCGATCGGCTTACGACGCGGCGCTGCAGTCGTATGACGTATTGCTGATGCCGACCGTGCCGATGCGCGCGTCGAAGCTGCCGGCGCCCGGTTGCGCGATGTCCGAGTCGCTGACGCGGGCGTTCGAGATGCTCGCGAATACCGCGCCGTTCGACGTGTCCGGGCATCCGGCGATGTCGCTGCCGTGCGGGGTCGCCGACGACCTGCCGATCGGGCTGCAACTGGTCGGGCGCCGTTTCGACGAAGCGACGCTCTACCGCGTGGCGTATGCGTATGAACAGTCGTCCGACTGGCGTCGGACGACGTACGCGTGACATGCACGGCGCGGTAGCGCGCGGTCGCCGCGCCGCGTGCCGGTTCGACCGGCAACGCGGCGTGCGCGGTCATCGATTGGACAAGGCGCTTTTGAACGGGCACGCTATCGGCTGC
This sequence comes from Burkholderia sp. Tr-20355, assembly GCF_017104685.1. Taxonomy (NCBI): domain Bacteria; kingdom Pseudomonadati; phylum Pseudomonadota; class Betaproteobacteria; order Burkholderiales; family Burkholderiaceae; genus Burkholderia; species Burkholderia sp. Tr-20355. Next base: position 26,227 of record NZ_JAAGPK010000048.1, read on the forward strand.
GTGTTTGCCAACCCCTGTAGGGCACGATCATGACGATGCGTCCTCTCCCGCGCGCCATAAGCGGCGACGCGCCCGGCTCGGCGTCCGGCAGCCCGCTGGACGAACGGGCGAATACGGCCATCGAGGTGGCGACCGACGGCTCGGTCAGCCAGCGTATCGAATTCTGGCGCGAGACGATTCTGCGCCTGTTCGCGGACGTGCAGATCGCCGCCGTGCAGAAAGCCGATTTCTTCGGCCGGGTGCGGCAGCGCAAGTGCGAGAAGATGCGCATCTCGGAAATCCACGCGAGCGAGCAGGCCGTGATCCGGCGTTATCGCCAGGCGCGCAGCGAGTATGAGGACAAGTATTTCGGGGTCTTGATGCTCGAGGGCAGCCAGTCGGTCGAGCAGGACGGCAAGATCGTCACGCTGCACCCCGGGGATTTCGCGATCTACGACGCGACACGGCCTCACCACCTGCAGTTCGGCCAGTCGTGGCGCGAGATCGTCGTCAGCATTCCCCGCGCGACCCTGAACCAGCTCGTCGTCGGGATGGAGCACCGCACGGCGTGCCCGACGCAAACCGGGGACGGCGTCGGCAGCGTCATGCGTGCGTTTCTCGAGCAGATGTCGTCGCAGATCCGCAGCGTGACCGAGGACGAGATGCGGCAGCTGTCGGATACCGCGATCTCGCTGATCGCGATGACGCTGGGGGGCATCCAGCGCAACGACCTCGCGCAGTCGAGGATGAAAGCGTTGACGCTGACGCGCGTGAAGCGGCATGTGCTCGAGCACCTGCACGACCCGGAGCTGAACCCGATGCTGATCGAGCAGTCGATCGGGATTTCGTCGCGGTACATCAACAAGCTGTTCGAGGCCGAGGAGACGTCGCTGATGCGTTACGTGTGGAACCTGCGGCTGGAACGGTGCGCGCAGGATCTCGCGAATCCGCAATGCGCGGCGCTGCGCGTGTCCGACGTCGCATTGCGCTGGGGATTCAACGACATGTCGCATTTCAGCCGCGTGTTTCGCGAGCGGTTCGCGATGTCGCCGCGGGCGTGGCGCGAGCAGGGCGGCAAGCCGCGCGCGTAATGCGTCCCGGGCCGCGTTCGTGGGCGGCCAGCGCCGATCGCGGCGGCCGGACGTCGACAGGCTCGGCCGACTTCAGTGCAGCGCCCGCGGCGCGTGCGCTGGCCGCGAATCGGCGGAGTCGACCACGCCGGTTGCACCGGTTGCGTCGCCCGCGCGCAGCGGTCCGCCCGCGCAGGGTTCCGTCGACACCGAGAAGCCGAACGTATTGACGCCGCCCGCGCACGCGACGAACACGCCGCCGCCGTGCATCTCGGCCACGGCCTTGACGATCGACAGCCCGAGCCCGTGGTTCTCCTTGCTGTTCGCGCGTGCTTCCTCGAGCCGGTAGAAGCGCTCGAACACGTGCGAGCGCTGCACCGGATCGATCGGCTCGCCGGGGTTCGACACGGCCATCTCGACGAGCGTGTCGCGCCGCATGATCGTCACTTGTAACGTCGCGCCGGGCGCGGAATGCTGGATCGCATTGATCAGCAGGTTCGTCATCGCGCGGCGGAACAGCGACGGATCGACGGCCGCGCGCGCATCGCCGTGCAGTTCGGCGTGCAATTGCGCCTCGTCGAGCGGGATCTCGAGGAAATCGAGCATGCGCCGCACCTCGTCGGCGAGCGACACGTCCTTCAGGTCGGCCGCGCGTTCGCCGCGGTCGCTGCGCGACAGGAACAGCATGTCGTTGATGATCACGCGCAGCCGCTCGAATTCCTCGAGGTTCGACTGCAGCGTCTGGCGCATCCGGTCGACCGAGCGGTCACGGCTCGTCAGCGCGACCTGGGTCTGGCCGATCAGGATGCTGATCGGCGTGCGCAGCTCGTGTGCGACATCCGCGTTGAACGCCTCGAGTCGCGCGTAGGTTTGCTGGATCCGTTCGAGCGCGCCGTTGAACGATGTCGCGAGATCGCGCAGCTCGGTGGGCAGCGCGTCGGTCTGCAGCCGCTGGCGGCGGTTCGTCGCGCTCACGCTCGCCGCGTCCTGCGACAGCCGGTCGAGCGGCGCGAGCCCGAAGCGCGCGACCGCGCGGCTCAGCAGCAGCGTGATGACGGTCGCTGTCGCGATCAGCGCGGCCAGCGTCCAGCCGAAGCGGCGCAGCATCCGCTGCGTGCGTTCGCACGAGGTCGCGACGACCAGCTGCAGCGTCGGCCGCTCGTCGGCGCCGGGCAGCGTGACGGTCTTGGTCATCACCGCGTAGCTGCTGTCGTTGAGCTGGTAGCGCTGGAACGCGCCGAACGGCGGGTCGAGCGGCACGCCGTCGACGGGGCTGCCGAAGCGGAACGCGGGGTTGTCGCTGACCACCTGATAATGCGTCGAACCGTCGGGCGGTTCGAGATCGGCGAGTTTTTCCTGCATCAGGCGGCCGCGCGCGGCCGTGGTCGCGTGCGACACGATCATCGCGGCGACCTTGGCGCGCGTGTCGAGCGTCGCGCGCAACTCGGCGAACAGCTGGCGCTCCATCATCACGAACAGCCCGCAGCCGACCAGCGTGAACACGAGCAGCGACACGATGCCGAACATCGCCGAGAGCCGCAGGATGATCGAGCGTTTCATGCTCGCCGCTCCGTGTCGCCGTCCTCGCGCGCCTCGAGCACGTAGCCCATCCCGCGGATCGTGTGCAGCAGCTTGTCCGCGAACGGGCCGTCGAGCTTCGCGCGCAGCCGCTTGATCGCCGTCTCGACGACGTTCGCGTTGCTGTCGAAGTTCACGTCCCACACCAGTTCGGCGATCGTCGTCTTCGACAGCACCTCGCCGCTGCGCCGGGCCAGCACGCCGAGCAGCTGGAATTCCTGCGCGGTCAGGTCGAGCCGCATGCCGTCGCGCGTCGCGCGGCGGCCGATCAGGTCGACGCGCAGGTCGCCGATCGAGATCAGCGTCGACTCCTGCACACGCGCGCGGCGCGTCAGCGCGCGCAGCCGTTCGATCAGCTCGAGAAACGAGAAGGGCTTGGTCAGGTAGTCGTCGGCACCGCCGCGCAGCCCGCGCACGCGATCGTCGACGCGGTCGCGCGCGGTCAGCATGATGACCGGCGTCTGCTTCTGCGTGCGCAGCGCGCGCAGCACGCCGAAGCCGTCGAGCTTCGGCAGCATCACGTCGAGCACGACCACGTCGTAGTCGAATTCGACGGCTTTCCATGCGCCGTCCTCGCCGTCGAGCGCGGTATCGACGACCCAGCCTTCCTCGGTCAGGCCGCTCTTCAGGTATTCGACGACTTTCGGTTCGTCTTCGACGATCAGGACTTTCATGGGGTTGTCCGCCTAATCGGGTTAAGGGCCGACGCTCGCGGCGCGCGGCGGGGCCGCGGCCGCGACGTCGGACGGCGCGGCGCCGTCCCAGCCGCCGCCGAGCGCCTTCGCGAGAAACACGACGAGCGCCGCGCGCTGGCCCTGGATCTGCACGGCCTGGCGCTCGCTCGTCAGGAGTTGCTGCTGGGCCGTCAGCACGTCGATGAACGGCGTCAGGCCGCCCGCGTAGCGGTCCTGCGCGAGCGACACGAGCTTGCGCGCGTCGTCGACGGCCGCCGATGCCTGCTGCGCGGCGTCGGCGAGCACCGACAGGCCCGTGACCGCATTTTGCACCTCCTGGAACGCGGTGAGCACGGTTTGCCGGTAGCTGGCCTGCGCGGCGACGTAGCCGGCCTGCGCGAAATCGACGCCGGCCTTCAGCCTGCCGCCTTCGAACAGCGGCTGGCTGAGCGACCCGCCGACCGACCACAGCAGCGCCGGCACGGTGAACAGGCCCGCGAACCGCGTCGCGTCCCAGCCGATGTCCGGCGACAGCGTGATGCGCGGGAAATACGCGGCGCGCGCGACGCCGATCTGCGCGTTCGCGGCGGCCATCGCGCGCTCGGCCGACGCGACGTCGGGCCGCCGCTGCAGCAGGTCGCTCGGCATGCCGGTCGGCAGCGCGGGCGCGTTGATCGGCACCACGCGCGGGGGCAGCGAGAAGGCGGGGGCCGGCGTGCCGACCAGCGTCGCGATCGCGGTTTCGACCTGCGCGCGCTGCTGGATCAGCAACTGCGCCTGCGTGCGCGTCGCGTCGAGCTGCGCGCGCTGCTGCAGCAGATCGAGACCCGACACCGCGCCGAGGTCGTGGCGCGCGCTCACGTAGTCGAGCGCCTTCTGCTGCAGGTCGATCGACCGCTTGACGACGTCGATCTCGGTATCGAGCTCGCGCAGCGCGAAATAGCTCGACGCGAGATCGGCGCTCAGCACGAGGCGCGCGTTCGCGAAATCGTCGCGCGCCTGCTCGGTGGTTGCCTGCGCCGATTCGACGCTGCGCCGCACGCGGCCGAACAGGTCGAGTTCGTAGCTGACGGCCGCGCCGACCTGGACGTCGTTCTGCACGGTCGACATGCTTTGCGTCGCGTAATTGGTCTGCGGGCGGTCGCCGGAGATCTTGAAGCGCTGGCCGCTCGCGGTCAGGCCGACGGCCGGATATTGCGCGGACGCGACCGACGCGAGCGTCGCTTTCGCCTGGTCGTAGCGCGCGGCCACGGCCTTCAGGTTCTGGTTGTTGCGCAGCGCGTCGGTTTCGAGTGCGTCGAGTTGCGGATCGCCGAACGCGGTCCACCACGCGGGGTCGAGCGGCGCGCGGGCCGGCGCGGCCGGGTGCCAGTACGCGTCGGCCGGGTCGAGCCGCCATGCGGCCGGCGTGTCGACGGCCGGGCGCTGGTAGTCGGGGCCGACCGTGCAGCCGGCGAGGACGGTTGCCGCCGCGACGGCGGCGAGCGCCGCGGGCCGCATGCGTGCGCGCAACGCGATCACGACTTTGCTCCCGCGACGGAAGAAGCGGGCTGCGCGGCCGGTGCCTGCACGACGACCTTGTCGCCGTTCGCGAGCGCGTCGCTCGGGTTCGCGACGAGGCGGTCGTTCGGCGTGAGCGGGCCGTCGACTTCGAGCGTCTGGCCGATCGTGCGCACGACCGTCACCTGCTTCAGGTGGACCTGGCCGTTCGCATCGACGGTCGCGACCGTCGGGCCTTCGCCGCGGAACAGCAGCGTATTGGCCGGCACCTGCAGGCGGCCGATCGGCGTCATCGGCAGCGTGGCCTGCACGTACGCGCCGGGCAGCAGCCGCCCGTCGGGGTTCGGCAGCGTGATCTCGATCTGCAGCGAGCGCGTCGCGACGTCGATCGCCTCGGACGTGCGCGTGATCGTGCCGTCGAAGGTCCGGCCCGGCAGCTCGGCCTGCGCGACGCTCACGTGCTGGCCGACCTTCACCTGCTGCGCGTAGGCCTGCGGCACCTGGACGTACAGGCGCAGCCGGTCGGCCTGCACGACCGTGAACAGCGCACGGCCCGCGTTGCCGGAACTGACGAGATCGCCGACGTCGACGTTGCGCTGCGTGACGATCCCGTCGATCGGCGCGGCGATCCGCTGGAAACCCTTCAGCTCGGTGAGCCGGCGCATGTTCGCATCGGCCGCGGCGAGGTTCGCGGTGCCCTGGTTGAACGCGCCTTGCCGGTCGTCGAGTTCCTGCTGCGACACGGCATCGCGCTGGCGCAGCTGCTGCGCGCGGTCGAACGACGTCTTCGCGAGCGCGAGCGCGGCCTGTGCCTGCTGGCGTTGCGCGGTGGCCTGCGCGAGTTCCTGGTTCAACTCGGGCGTGTCGAGTTCGGCGAGCGTTTGCCCCTGCTTCACGTGCGTGCCGATGTCGGCCTGCCAGCGCAGCACGTAGCCGCTCGCCCGCGCATAGATCGGTGCCTCGACGAAGCCGCGCAGCGTGCCGGGCAGCGTCAGCTTGCCGCCGGTGGCCGCGTCGACCGGGTGCACGACGGTCACGTACTGGCGCGTGTTCTGCTCGGCGACAGCGTCGAGCCGGTGGCCGTTCAGCACGTTGACGACGATCGTCCGCGCGGCGCCGGCGGCCAGCAGCACGCCGATCACGATCAGGACGATGCGCCCGCGCCGCGACACCGACGTGCGCGTCGGCAGATGCATGCCGTGTTCGTCCACCTGGATGCCGACGGCGCTGTGATGTTTCTCTTCCATGAATTCAACCAATTCAACCGGGTAGGGGGGACGAAAGTCAGTGTCCGGCCTGACGCGCACGGCGGCGGGCCAGCCGCGCATGCACGCCGCCGAACACGAGCGGCACGAACAGCAACGTCGAAACTGTCGCGAACAGCAGTCCGCCGATCACCGCGCGGCCGAGCGGCGCGTTCTGCTCGGCGCCTTCGCCGAGACCGAGCGCCATCGGCACCATCCCGATGATCATCGCGAGCGCCGTCATCAGCACCGGCCGGATCCGCGTCGCGCCGGCCTCCAGCGCGGCCGTGAGCGGCGGCGCGCCGGCCGCGAGGCGCTGGCGCGCGAACGACACGACCAGGATGCTGTTCGCGGTCGCGACGCCGACCGTCATGATCGCGCCGGTCAGCGCGGGCACGCTCAGGTGCGTGCCGGTGATGAACAGCATCCACGCGATGCCGGCGAGCGCGGCCGGCATCGCGCTGATGATGATCAGCGGGTCGAGCCACGACTGGAAGTTGACGACGATCAGCAGGTAGACGAGCACGATCGCCATCGCGACGCCCGCGCCGAGGCCGAGATACGACGTGCGCATCGTCTCGATCTGGCCGCGCATCGTCAGGTCGGTGCCGCGCGGCAGCGTCGCGCGCGCATCCGCCACGATGCGGTCGATCTCGCCCGCGACCGCGCCGAGGTCGCGACCCTCGACGCTCACGTACACGTCGATCGCGGGGCGGATGTTGTAGTGCGTGATCACGGCCGGGTTCGCGGTGCTGCGCACCTGCACGAGGTTGCCGAGCAACTGCAGCGGCGTGCCCGTGCGGCCGCTCGCCGAGATCGGCGTGCCGAGCAGGTCGTCGACCGACGAGATGCTGTATTGCGGGGTCTGGATCTGCAGCGGGTACTGCACGCCGGTGCGCGGGTTGATCCAGAACGACGGCGTCGTCTGCGAACTGCCGGACAACGAGATCAGCATGTTCTGCGCGACGTTCTGCGCGGAGAGGTTGAGCTGCTGCATGCGCGTACGATCCATGTCGGCCAGCAGGGTCGGTTCGTCGTTGCGTTGCAGCACGTGCACGTCGACGGCGCCGGGGATTTGCCTGAACTTTTTCATCAGGCTGCTCGCGATGGTCATGTTACTCGCGAGATCGTTGCCGAGCACCTGCACGTCGATCGCGGCCGGCTGACCGAAGTTGAGGATCTGCGTGATGATGTCCGACGGCTGGAAGAAGAACTCGACGCCCGGGAAGCGCTGGGGCAGCAGCGTGCGTAGCGTCTGCACGTAGTGCTGGGTCGCGCGGTGGCCCGGTTTCAGCGCGATCAGCAGCTCGCCGTCGAGCGTACCGATCGTGCCGGCGTTGCTGTACGACAGGTTGATGCCGCTCACCGGCAGGCCGAGGTTGTCGACGATCGCGCCGAGCTCGTCGGCCGGCACGGTTTCGCGGATCACGCGCTCGACCTGGTCGGCGAGGCGCGCGGTTTCCTCGATCCGGTAGCCGGTCGGCGCGCGCATGTGCAGGCGGATGTTGCCGGAATCGGCGTTCGGGAAGAAGTCGCGGCCGAGCACGAAAACCAGGCCCGTCGACAGCACGCAGAAGCCGAGGAAGCACATCGCGTAGAAGCGGCGGCGCACCAGCAGGATGCTCAGCAGCACGATGTACCACGCACGCAGCCGCTCGAACGCGCGGTTGAACGCGTGATGGATGCGCGCGAAGCGCGACGTCGAATGGTCGGGGCCGGTGCCCGCCTGCTGCGGGCGGAACAGCAGCATCGCGAGCGTCGGCACCAGCGTGCGCGACAGCACGTACGACGCGAGCATCGCGAACACGACGGCTTCGGCGAGCGGCACGAACAGGAAGCGCGCGACGCCCGTCAGGAAGAACATCGGCACGAACACGATGCAGATGCACAGCGTCGACACGAACGCGGGCACCGCGATCTCGCCCGCGCCTTCGAGGATCGCGTCGTGCAGGTTGGTGCCGAGATGCAGGTGCCGCTCGATGTTCTCGATCGTGACGGTCGCGTCGTCGACGAGAATGCCGACCGCGAGCGCGAGCCCGCCGAGCGTCATGATGTTGATGGTCTCGCCGAGCGCGGACAGCGCGATCAGCGACGTGAAGATCGACAGCGGGATCGAGATCGCGATGATCAGCGTGCTGCGCCAGTTGCCGAGGAACAGCAGGATCATCATCGCGGTCAGCACGGCGGCGATCAGCGCCTCGTGGATCACGCCCTGGACGGCCGCGTTGACGAACACCGACTGGTCGAACAACGGCGTGATCGTGAGCCCTTCGGGCAGCGTCGGGATCACCTTCGGCAGCAGCGCCTTCAGGTCCGACACGACCTTCAGCGTGGACGCGTCGCCGCTTTTCAGGATCGAGATGAGCACGCCGCGCTGGCCGTTCTGCCGCACGACGTTGGTCTGCGGCGCGAAGCCGTCGCGCACCGCCGCGACCTCGCGCAGGTAGGTCGTCGCGCCGTTGACGGTCTGGATCGGCAGGTTGCTGATGTCGGCGACGGTGTCGGCCGACGCGTTCGTGTCGATCCGGTATTCGGTCGGGCCCATCTTCGCGGTGCCGGTCGGCAGCACGAGATTCTGCGCGTTCACCGCGTTGACGATGTCGGCCGGCGTCAGGCCTTTCGCCTGCAGCGCCTGCGGATCGAGGTCGATCGCGACCACGCGCGTGCGGCCGCCGTACGGGAACGGGATCTGCACGCCGGGCACCGTGATCAGCTGCGGGCGCAGGAAGTTGAGCGCGATGTCGGCGAGCGACTGTTCGCTGAGCGTCTTGCTCGACAGCCCGAGCTGGATCACCGGGATGCTCGACGCCGAATAGGTGATCACGAGCGGCGGCGTCGCCCCCTGCGGCATCTGTCGCACGATCGCCTGCGCGGAGGACACCGTCTGCGCGATCGCCGTCTGCACGTTGGCGCCCGGCTGCAGGAACACCTTCACGACGGCGATGCCGGGCAGCGACGTCGATTCGACGTGCTGGATGTTGTTGACGGTCGTCGTCAGGATCCGTTCATGGACGGACGTGATCCGGTTGGTCATCTCCGTCGCGGAGAAGCCGCTGTAATTCCAGATGACGCTGATCACGGGGATGTTGATCGCGGGCAGCACGTCGACCGGTGTGCGCATCAGCGCCAGCGGGGTGGCCAGCACGATCATGATGGCCATGACGATGAACGTGTAGGGGCGCCTGAGCGCGAGATTGACGATCCACATGGAGGCGGCGGGACAGGCGGTGATCAGGCGTCGGTGAAGGGAACCCGAATGATAGGCGTCGGCGTGGAACGGGTTACTGTCGCGAAACTGGCGGAACTGTCAGGTTGGGGCGGGCGGGTGGTCGGCCGATTCCGCAGACGGAAGGCATGCGTCGCGATGGCGGCGGTTTCGTCGATCGTGCCGCGTTCACAGCTGCTCCATCCCGAAGCGCGCGAGCGCGCGCAGATCGACGACCTCGATCTGGTTGTACGCGAGCCGCAACGCGCCGAGCTTCTCGAGCTGCTGCAGCGCCTGGTTGATCCGTTGCCGCGACACGCCGACGAGCATCCCCAGTTCCTCCTGCGAGATCGACAGCGACGGGCCGGTGTCCGGATACAGGTCGGGGTTGAACAGCTGCGCGAGCGCCTGCGCGACGCGCGCGTCGACGTCGAGCAGCCGGCTGTTCTGGATCGACGCGATGAATTCGCCCATCCGGTTGTTCAGCTGATGAATCACGAAGCGCGTGAACGGCAGGCTGGTATCGAGCAGCGCGTGGAAGGTGTCGACCGGTACGAACAGCACGGTCGAGCGCTGGATCGCGACGACCTCGTACTTGCGCAGCTCGCGCTTGATCACGCTGCCTTCGCCGAACCAGCCGCCCGACGGCACGCCGGAAAACGTGCAGCCGCGCCCCGACACGTTGAAGATCGCGAGCTTCAGCAGCCCCTGGTGCACGCCGATCCAGTATTCGGACGGCGCGAGCCGGCGCGCGATCACGTCGCCGGCCTCGCATTGCTCGACGTGCGACTGCGCGAGCACGAGCGCCTGGTGCTCGGGCGCGAGCGTGCGGAACCACGCGCACTGGCCGAACAGCGTCGCCAGGGCGGGCAGCGGGCCCGGTTCGGGAAGCGGGTCGGCCGCGTCGGGCGGCGCTACGGGGTGATCGTGCATGGGTGCGGGTTTGCGAGGATAGGGATAACGCGCAGCGCTCGAAAGGCACTCTGTCGTTTCGATGACAGACGGCTCACAATAACGCCCGTTAGGCTGTCGGCAATTGAACCACATCAAAACGATCCGGGGTGCATGCACGCCGGTCGGCAGAATACGGGAGACAGGATCATGACGCAGATGTTCGAGGCCGGACTCGGCCGCCGCGACGCCAATTACGTGCCGCTCACCCCGATCGACTTCCTGGTCCGGACGGCCGAAGTCTACGGCGAGCGCGTGGCGATCGTGCACGGCGACGTGCGGCGCACGTGGGGCGAGACCTACACGCGTGCGAAGCAACTCGCGAGCGCGCTTGCGCGGGCCGGCGTCGAGCGCGGCGACACGGTCGCGGCGATGCTGCCGAACATCCCGGCGATGGTCGAGGCGCACTTCGGCGTGCCGATGGCCGGCGCGGTGCTCAACACGATCAACACGCGCCTCGACGTGCCGTCGGTGCTGTTCATGCTTCGTCACGGCGAGGCGAAGGTGCTGATCGTCGACACCGAGTACGCGGAGTTCGCGCATCGCGCGGCGCTCGAGGTGCCGGGCCTGAAGATCGTCAGCGTGGCCGACGCGATGCCGGCCGATCCCGAGCGGTTCGCGGGCGCGACCGACTACGAGGCGTTCGTGGCCGGCGGCGATGCCGACTACGCGTGGACGCCGCCCGCCGACGAGTGGGACGCGATCGCGCTGAACTACACGTCCGGCACGACCGGCGACCCGAAGGGCGTCGTCTACCATCACCGCGGCGCGTATCTCGCGGCGGTCAGCAACCTCCTCGAATGGGACATGCCGAAGCACGCGGTGTATCTGTGGACGCTGCCGATGTTCCACTGCAACGGCTGGTGCTTCCCGTGGGCGGTCGCCGCGCGCGCGGGCGTGAACGTGTGCCTGCGCAGGTTCGACGCGAAGACCGTGTTCGACCTGATCCGCCGCGAGCGCGTCACGCATTACTGCGGCGCGCCGATCGTGCAGAGCGCGATCGCGAACGCGCCGGCGGAATTCCGCGCCGGAATCGACCACACGGTGCACGCGATGGTCGCGGGTGCGGCGCCCGCGCCGGCCGTGATCGCGAAGATGAAGGAGATCGGCTTCGACCTGCTGCACGTGTACGGGCTGACCGAGGTCTACGGCCCGGCGACCGTCTGCGCGAAGCAGGCGCACTGGGACGAACTGCCCGACGAGGACCGCGCCCGGCTCAATGCGCGCCAGGGCGTGCGCTACCACCTCGAGGCGGGCGCGACGGTGCTCGATCCCGACACGATGACGCCGGTGCCGGCCGACGGCGAGACGCTCGGCGAGATCATGTTCCGCGGCAACATCTGCATGAAGGGCTACCTGAAGAACCCGAAGGCGACCGACGAGGCGTTCCACGGCGGCTGGTTCCATACGGGCGATCTCGCGGTGCTGATGCCGGACGGTTATATCCGGATCAAGGATCGCAAGAAGGACATCATCATCTCGGGCGGCGAGAACATCTCGAGCATCGAGGTCGAGGACGCGCTGTACCGCCATCCGGCCGTCGCCGTCGCGGCGGTCGTTGCGATGCCCGACCCGAAATGGGGCGAGGTGCCGTGCGCGTTCGTCGAGCTGCGCGAAGGCGCGAGCGCCACCGAGGCGGAGATCGTCGCGCATTGCCGGCAACTGCTGGCGGGCTTCAAGGTGCCGAAGGCCGTGCGCTTCGGCGAGCTGCCGAAGACGTCGACCGGCAAGATCCAGAAGTTCCAGCTGCGCAACGCGGTCGGCTCGGACAAGGCGATCGACCTGGCGGGCGACAAGAAGTAGGCGCGGCGCCGGGCCCCGGCCGATCATCCGGCGTCCGTCACGCGTCGCGCTCGAGCCGGAACACGCTGACCGCGTCCGACAGCTGCGCGGCCTGGTCGCGCAGCGCGACGGCCGCGCGCTCGGCGTCCGAGATCAGCATCGCGTTCTGCTGCGTCGCGTCGCCGATCTGCGTGACGGCGAGGTTGACCTGCTCGATGCCGGTCGATTGCTCGCGCGACGCGGCGCTGATCTCGCCGATCAGCGTGCGGACCTGGTCGACCCGCGCGACGATCTCGCGCATCGTGCCGCGCGCGGCGTCCGCGATCCGGTAACCCTGTTCGACCGTCGTCGACGATTCGGCGCTCAGCGCGTCGATCTCCTTGACGGCGGCCGCGCTGCGCTGTGCAAGCGCGCGCACCTCGGCCGCGACCACCGCGAACCCCTTGCCGTGCTCGCCCGCACGGGCGGCCTCGACGGCCGCGTTCAGCGCGAGGATGTTGGTCTGGAACGCGATGCCTTCGATCGTACCGGTGATCTCGGCGATCCGGCGCGTCGCGCGGCCGATGTCGTCCATCGTCGCGGCCACGCGCTGCACCGCGGCGTCGCCGTTCGTCGCGGCGGCCGACGCGTCCGCGACCAGCATGTTGGCTTGCGCCGCATGCTCGGCGCTCTGCTGCACGGCGGCGGTGATCTGTTCCATGCTGGCGGCCGTCTGTTCGACGCTGCTCGCCTGCGTCGCGATCCGCGCGGCGATGTCGCCGCTGCCGGCCGCGATGCCGACCGTGCCGTGCGCGATGTCGGCCGAGCTGTTGCGTACCTGCGCGACGATCCGCGCGAGGCCGTCGCCGATGCCGTCGACCGCCTGCACGAGCCGGCCGATCTCGTCGTTGCCGGCGCTGCCGCGCGCGTGCGCGCCGTCGCGGATGCGCACGCTGAGATCGCCCGCCGCGTAGCGCTCGGAGGCGCGGGCGGCGGCTTCCAGCGGCCGGCTCACGACACGCCGCACGACGATCACGAACAGCGTCGCGAACGCCGCGACGAGCACCGCGCCGATCATCAGGAAGCGGTTGCGGGTGGCGCGCATGGCGGCGAGCAGTTCGTCGTCGAGCGCGATGCCGCCGACGAGCCACTGCCACTGCGGAATCGTCGTGAACGATACGAATTTCGCGGTCGGGCCGCTGTCGTGCGCGGCCGGGTCGGTCGACGTGTACGCGAGCCGCCCCTGGCCGGCCGCGAGCATCCGCGCATACGGCGCACGCGTGTCGTCGGCGGGTTGGCCGGCCGCATCGGGATGCACGACGAAGGTGCCGCGCGACGGGCCCTGCGACGCATCGAGCACGAAGTAGTAGCCGTTGTCGCCGATCTTCAGCGAGCGGATGCCGTCTTCGACGAGCTTGAGTTCGTTGCCGATGTCGAGGCCGACGAACAGCGCGCCGATCACGCGGCCGCTCGCGTCGGTCACCGGCTTGTACTGCGTGATGTACGGCCGGCCGAACAGCCTCGCGAGGCCGGTATAGCTGCGCCCGGCGACCAGCGGCGCATACGCGGGCCCGGCGCGGTCGAGCCGGGTGCCGACGGCGCGCGCGCCGTCCTGCTTCTTCAGCGACGTCGTGATGCGCACGAAATCGTCGCCGTCGCGCGCGAAGATCGTCGCGATCGCGCCGCTTTTCTTCAGGAACTGGTCGGGAATCGCGTAGTCGAGGTCGAGCGGCTGGCCGCCCGCGAGGAGGGTCGGCGCGGCGACGCCGCCGATGTCGACCGTGCGGGCCGCGTCGAGCGAGAAATCGGCCGGCAGGAAGCTCGCGAACAGCGTCATCGAGCGGTTCGCTTCGGCGGTCAGGGCCTTGTCGAACAGGTCGACCATCGCGCGGATCGACTGCTCCTTGTCGGCGATCCGCAGATGGGCTTCTTCAGCGAGCTGCTGGCCGGCGAAATGAGCGAGCGTCCACGCGAACACGGTAAACAGCAGGGCGACGAGCACGCACGCCAGCGCGGCCAGACGCGCGCCGACGCTCACCCGGCCCAATTGGGTCGATCTCATGAAACATCCTGAGTGGGGAGAGTGAGAGGGGCGGAACGCACGCGTCACCGCAGTCCGTAAGGAAAACGGCAGATTCGGCGAAATCTTTAGCGGGACGAAGCCGGCGGCGCCGCGAACGGGCGTTGCCGGAGGTCGGTGGCGCGCGTCGGCCGGTCAGCGGGTCAGTGCGTCACGAGCCACGCGACGGCCAGGTAGCGGCCGACTTTCGCGATCGTCACGATGACGAGAAAGGTCGGCAGCGGCTCGCGCAGCACGCCGGCGATCATCGTCAGCGGATCGCCGATGACCGGCGCCCAGCTGAGCAGCAGCGACCAGCGGCCGTAGCGCCCGTACCAGCGCTCGGCGCGCGCGAGCGCGGACGGCTTGACCGGAAACCAGCGGCGGTCGCGGAAGTGCTCGATGCCGCGCCCGAGCGCCCAGTTGATCACCGAGCCGGCGACGTTGCCGATGCTCGCGACGAGCACCAGCGCCCACACGGGTTCGCGCCCGGCGAGCAGCAGGCCCGCGAGCACGGCTTCGGACTGGAGCGGGAACAGGGTCGCGGCGACCATCGACACGGCGAACAGGCCGCCGTAAGTGAGCAATTCGGACATCGCGCGATTGTACCGGCCGAATGCCGGCCGGCCCGGATCAGGCGATCACGGGCGCACGATGCTAGGTGGCGCCGGCCGTGCCGAACAGCAGGTGCGAGATCAACGACTTGTCGACCGGTTCGTCGTTGAGCGTGCTGGCGAGCAGTTCGCCCGCGAGTTGCTGCGGCGAGAACACCATGTCGGGTTTCAGCAGGCGCAGCCGTTCGAGGTTGCGCTGCTGGTTCACGAGCGCGACCGTTCGCACCGTCGGCGCGATCTCGCGGATCGCGAGGATGACGAACGCGTTCTCGGCGTCGTCGGAGCGCAGCGCGAGCACGGCACGCGCGGTCGCCGCGCCGGCGCTTTCCAGCACCGCATGATCGGCCGCGTCGCCGACGATCAGGTCGGTCGAGGCCGCGTAGTTGTGCTCGACGCCGGCCGGCACGACGACGGTCACCGCGTAGCCGCGCTTGCGCAGCCCGTCGTGTACCGCGTGCGCAACCGGCGTCGCGCCGACGATCAGGAAATGATGCTTGCGGATCACGTTCGACAGGCCTCCCTTGACGATCCGTTTCAGATTGCCGCCGATCACGGGGCCGACGACCGCGCTGATCGATGTCGCGAACACGGTGATGCCGAGCACGATCACCGAGGCGGTGAACAGCCGCGCGGTCGGCGCGTGCGGGACGATGTCGCCGTAGCCGACCGTCGACATCGACACGATCGAGAAATAGACGGCGGTGGCGAGATCGTGGACGGGCGGCGTGAATTCGTCGCCGAGGTACAGCACGCCGAAGGTCGCGTAGATCAGCAACGACACGATGCTCAGCAACGCGAACAGGCTGCTCGCGGCGATGCTCGCGCGGTCGAAGTGCCGCCAGTAATAGAGCAGCGCGACGACCAGCACGGCCGTGTAGACGAACACCGCGTGGCTGCGATAGCCGCCGAGCATGCTGATCGCGGCGGCCGCGACCAGCAGCACGATCGACAGCACCCACGCGACGCGGGCGCGCAGCACGATGCCGATGGCCATCGTCGCGAGGCCGGCCGCGACGACGACTTGCGGCAGCACGACGAGCCCCGCGGTGTCGACGAGGTTCAGCGCATCGGCGAGCCACGCGTGATGCAGGCCGAGCCGCGCATGCTCGACGACGGGGCGCAGCACCATCAACGCATCGAGCGCGAGAAGGAGGGCGAGATACCAGTGCAGGCCGATCGGCGCGAACAGGCGCCGCAGGCGGGTAGTGACGTGCTTCATTCAGTCGCCCGGCGGCCCGGGCATGTCCAACGAACCAGCCGCTACCCTAAAGCATTCGGCGAGCGGTTGCTTTTTCGCGGGGCTCGACGGCGGCCGCGACGAAGCCGGCAGACCGGGCCGTTCAGTTCCACCCGACCATGATCGCGCCCATTCCGACGAGCAGCCCGCCCGTCACGCGGTTCATCGCGCGCATCCGCGCCGGCCGCTGCAGCGCGCGGCTCAGCCGGTGCGAGAACAGCGCCATCGACGCGACGCCGCCCGCGAACAGCAACGCGAACGTCGTCGCGAGCAGCAGGAATTGAAGGTTCAGGCTCCAGTCGGCATTCGGGCTGATGAACTGCGGAAAGAACGACGGAAAGAACAGCAGCGTTTTCGGATTCAGGCCGGAGGTCGCGACGCCGCGCCAGAACAGCGCCCGGTCGGTGTCGATGTCCTGCCGGGCGATTGCGGCTCCGGCCGCGGCATCGGTGGACGGAGCGGATGCGTTGGCCGGCGCCCGGCTGAGCCATTGCCTGGCGCCGAGCCACACGAGATACGCGGCGCCGGCCCAGCGCAGCGCGGTCAAGGCATGCGCGCTGACATGCACCAGCGAATTCAGGCACAGCGCGGTCAGCGCGAGTTGCAGCAGCACCGCGAGCGTGCCGCCCCACACGCACGGCAGCGCGCGGCGCCAGCCGGCGCGCAGCGCCTGGTTCATCGTGAGCAGGTTGACGGGACCGGGGGCGTAGATCAGGACGACGGAAGCAGCGAGGAACGACAGATAAAGCTTGAACGACATGACGGGAGTGCAGGAACAGGGCCGCGGGCACCGGCTCCGCACGCGGTCGGATAGGCGTGCGGGCGGCGGGGAATCGCATGCCTGCGGCCCGGCACCGCAACTCGTGATTGCGGCCGTGCGTCCCGCTGCGAAGGGGTGGTCGCGGGGAGCGTGCCGGGCAGCAGGCATGGTGAAAATGTATCAAGCGGCCCGGTTAAAAGGCTTCCTGTTTTCCGGCTAAACGGGCCTGAAACCGGAATCCTGTTCAGCTAGAATGCTGATTTTAAGTAGAAGATTCTTTTCATCATGGCTACCCGCGAACGCACGCCGAGAACGCTCGACAACCAGGACCGCAAGATCCTGGGCGCATTGCAGAAAAACGCGCGCCTGTCGAACGCCGAACTCGCCGAACAGATCGGCATGTCGACCACCGCCTGCTGGAACCGCACGCGGCAACTCGAACTCGACGGCTACATCGACGGGTACGTCGCGCTGGTCAACCAGCGCATGCTCGGCTACGCGGACATCGTGATCCTCGAAGTCACGCTCGATCGCCACGAGGACGACGCGCTCGCGCGTTTCGGTTCGGAGCTGGCGGCGCTGCCGGAAGTGCTCGAGGCGTATCTGGTGTCCGGCGAGTACGACTACTGGATCAAGGTCGCGGTGGACGGCACGGCCGGCTACGAGCGCTTCCTGCGCGAAAAGCTGTACCGGATTTCGAGCATCCGCCACAGCCGCTCGATGTTCGCGCTGCGCTGCATGAAGGACGTGCCTTCGATCCAGGTGTGACGGGGTGCGGACGGAGGGCGGCCGTCGTTGAAACGACGGCGCGTGCGGCTGCGGGCGGGGCGCGGAGAAAACCGCCAAAGGGCCGACACGCAACGCTTGCCGGCAGAGTCGGCAGGCGAGCGCGGAAAACGGATGAATCTTCCGGCGGCGGCGGTCCGGCGCAATCGTGCGCCGGCTATCGGCCTTGAAGCGGCCTCGAGATGACCTTCAAACGCTCGCGGCGCGGTGAGCGCGGCCGGCCGGGACGAGCCCGGCCTGTTTCCACGCCGGCACCGCCATGTTCCGATGCCCGACGCAGCGGCCGCTGGCGGCCGGTCGGCCTGCTCAGCGCGGCAGGCGCGCGTGTGCTTGCGCGATGATTTCGCAGTTCTCGAGGTGGAGCGCCCACGCTTCTGCAAGCAGCTCGCTCACACGTGCGAGCCAGCCGGTGGATTGGGTGGAACGGTTGGAGACGTTGGACGTTTGCATGACGAAGCCCCGTATAGGTGGCGAGTTAGGGATAACCCTAATCATAGCGGAGCATCACCGCCTTGTGAAATGCGATTTCGTTATATGAGAATTCCTGACACTTTATGTTGCTGCCGCGCAACATGCATGTCTGACTGCGTTTGCGTCGCGGACAGGCGTGCCGAGGCCGTCCCGGCCAGGCTTCGCGGGAAGCGGGACAAGGGAAGGCGAGCGTAGGGGAAACGGGGCGCGATTACCGGCCGATCCACCCGAACCGCCAGGACAGTCGCCGCGTCGCGGCGAGCAGCGCCTGTGCGAGGTCGCTGTCCGGCCCGCGCGGGAAGCCGCGCGACGAGCCGATGATCGCGATCACGAGCCGGATGCTGCCGGTGTGATCGAACACGGGCGCGGCGACCGTGCCGATGCCCGGCACCGGCGCGTCGAATGCGAAATCGAGTTCGTCCGCGCGAATCGCCGCGAGCCGCGCACGGAATGCGGCGTCGTCCGGCGCGGTGCGGCTGCCCGCGAGGCGCACGGGCTCGTTGGCGAGCAGGTCGGCCAGCACGTCCTCGGACATGCCGGACGCGAAGATCCGGCCGATCGCCGTATTGACGAGCGACATCACGGTGCCGACCTGCAGGCTCACGTGCTGCGGCCGTGCCGATTCCTCGAGACGGATCACGGTCGGGCCGAGCGGGCCCAGCGTCGCGCCGGCGACGCTCATGTCGGTCGCGGCGGCCAGCGCGACGATCTCGGCTTCCGCGTCGCGCGTCGGCGACACGCGCTGCATCGCGATCAGGCCGAGCGCCTGCGCGAGCGGGCCGCCGTCGAAGCAGCCGGCGTCGTCGCGGCTCAGCAGGCCGATCTTCTGCAGGCTGACGAGATGGGGGAACGCCTTCGCGGCCGGCATGCCGGCTGCCGCCGCGAGATCGCGCAACGGCAGCGCGCGGCCCGCCGACACCAGCGCGAGCAGCAGGTCGCCGGTGCTGTCGAGCGCGTTGATTCCGCGTTGCGCCTTCGCGTCGTCGGCCAGTGCCGGTGGCACGCGAGCCGGGCCCGCTGCCGGCGCGGCCAGCGGTTCGGCCTGGTTCGCCCTTTCCGCGCCGAGCGACGCGGTGGCCTGCCGCGCTGCTTCGCGCAAGGCCGTCGCAATCGGGCCGTGCCAGTCGACATCGATCGACCCGCTCGAACCGATCACCGTCAACGCAAGCTGCAGACGCCCGTGCGCGTCGAGGACGGGCACGCACATCGCGCTGACGCCGGGGCTCGGCCGGTCGATGCCGCGCTCGATGCCGCGTGCGCGGATCGCCTCGCGTTCGGCCTGCTGCACGTCCGCGTCCGGCACCGGCTGCACGCCCTCGGCGCCCGCGAGCGTCTCGCCCGCGCCGGCCTGGCTCGCCGCCATCGCGTCGAGCTGCGCGGGTTCGCCGAATGCGCGGAACACGCGGCCGGTCGCCGTCGTGTCGAGCGACATCACCGAGCCGACGTGCAGGTTCACATGCAACGGATAACCACCGTGCTCGATGCGCACGATCGTCGGGCCGAGCGCGCCCGGCACCGACAGCGCGACGCTCAGGCCCACGGCTTCGGCGAGTCGCACCGCGTGCGGCAGCGTCGCGCGGTAGGCCGGTTGACGCTCGATCGACATCAGCCCGAGCCGCAGCGACAGCGGGCCCGGCTCGTAGTTGCCGGTGATCGCGTCGCGCTTCACGAGCGCGAGCCGCGTCAGGCTGACGAGATAGGTATGCGCCTGCGCGGTCGACAGGTCGGCCGCCGCGGCCAGTTCCGACAGCCCGAGCGGCTTGCGCCGGCGTGCGAGCGCGTCGAGCAGCCGGCCGCCGACCTCGACACTCTGGATGCCGCGCTGCGCCTTGGGCGGCGCATCGTCCGCGCTGACTTCGTGGTTCTGCACGCGATGATTCTTCCTTGACGAAACCCCGCATGGTATCCGACGCCATTTATCGCGCCAGCCCGCAGGTTTACCCGTATTAGACAATAGCAAGCGACTTTGTCATTGACAAATATTCGATGCGGGAAGATGATCCGCTCACTCCCCTCAACACATGGCTCGCAGCCACGGAACGCAACATGGCCAAAGCATTCGCCTCCCAAGCCGATCTGGAAGAGAAGAAAGTCACCTGGACGAAGCTGTCCGAGAACGCCTACGCGTACACCGCCGAAGGCGACCCGAACTCGGGCGTGATCATCGGCGACGACAGCGTGCTGATCGTCGACACGACCGCGACGCCCGCGATGGCGCAGGACCTGATCGCGAAGATCCGCAGCGTGACCGACAAGCCGATCAAGCACGTGGTGCTGTCGCATTACCACGCGGTGCGCGTGCTCGGCGCGTCCGCGTATTTCGACGAAGGCGCGCAGCACGTGATCGCGAGCCGCGGCACGTACGAGATGATCGTCGAGCGCGGCGAGGCCGACATGAAGTCGGAGATCGAACGCTTCCCGCGCCTGTTCGCCGGCGTCGAGACGGTGCCGGGCCTGACCTGGCCGACGCTCGTGTTCGAGCGCGAGATCACGCTGTTCCTCGGCAAGCTCGAGGTGAAGATCATGCACGTCGGCTCGGGCCACACGAAGGGCGACACGATCGTCTGGCTGCCGTCGCAGAAGGTGCTGTTCTCGGGCGACCTCGTCGAGTACGACGCCGCGTGCTACTGCGGCGATGCGCAGCTCGAACAGTGGCCGGCCACGCTCGAGGCGCTGCGCGCGCTCGGCGCCGAGAAGCTCGTGCCGGGCCGCGGCCCCGCGCTGCTGAACCCGGCGGAGGTGAACAAGGGCCTCGACTACACGAAGGATTTCGTCACGACGCTGCTCGCGCAGGGCCGCAAGGCCGTCGAGCGCAATCTCGACCTGAAGGCGGCGATGGCGCTCACGCGCGAAGCGATGGACCCGAAGTTCGGCCACGTGTTCATCTACGAACACTGCCTGCCGTTCGACGTGTCGCGCGCCTTCGACGAAGCGAGCGGCATCGCGCATCCGCGCATCTGGACCGCGCAGCGCGACAAGGACATGTGGGCCGCGCTGCAGGACTGAGCGGCACACGACGGCGAGCGCTGACGTAGGCATCGCCGTTTCCCCGACGGTTGCGGCATCCGCGGCGGCAGTGCGCCGCGGTGCCGGCAGCCGGATCCGGCCTCACAAGAAAGCAGGGCGCACGCACGCCCTCGGAGACTGCCGCGCGCGCGAATCGCGCGGCCCGTTTGGAGAGAGACATGCCCCAATCGCTTCCCGCCGGAGCGACGCTCGCGCACGCGCGTGCGTCGGCTTCGGTATCCGAATTCAGCGACGCGCAACTGTTCCGCAAGATCGCGTGGCGGATCGTCCCGTTCCTGTTCCTCTGCTACGTCGTGTCGTTTCTCGACCGCATCAACATCGGCTTCGCGCAGTTGCAGATGAAGCACGATCTCGGCTTCAGCGATGCGATGTACGGCCTCGGCGCCGCGGTGTTCTACGTCGGCTACGTATTCTGCGAAGTGCCGAGCAACATGCTGCTCGCGCGCTTCGGCGCGCGCCGCACGTTCATGCGGATCATGCTGCTGTGGGGTCTCGCGTCGACCGGGATGATGTTCGTGTCGCAGCCGTCGCACTTCTACGTGCTGCGCTTCCTGCTCGGCGTGTTCGAAGCCGGCTTCTTCCCCGGCATCGTGCTGTACCTGACCTACTGGTTCCCGGCGAACCGGCGCGCGGCGGCGATCTCGGTGTTCTTCGCGGGCGTCGCGGTGGCCGGCGTGCTCGGCGGCCTGCTGTCGGGCTGGATCATGCGCGACATGAGCGGCGTGCTCGGGCTGCACGGCTGGCAATGGATGTTCGCGATCGAAGGCGCGCCGGCGATCCTGCTCGCGTTCGCCGCGTTCACGTTCCTGGTCGACCGGCCGCAGGACGCCGCATGGCTCACGGCCGACGACAAGGCGCGCGTCGCCGCGCTGTGCGCCGAAGGCCGCGGGCACGGCAGCGCGCACGACGGGCGCAGCGTGATGGCCGCGCTCGCGAACCCGCGCGTGTACCTGTTCGCGTTCATCTATTTTTCGCTGACTTGCGCGTCGCTGACGCTCAACTTCTGGATGCCGCTGATGATCCGCGACTTCGGCGTGACCGATGTCGTCGCGGTGAGCCTCTACACGGTCGTGCCGAACGCGGTCGGCGCGGTCGGGCTGGTGCTGATCGCGCGCCGCTCGGACCGCACCGGCGAGCGCCGCAAGCACTTCGCGTGCTGCACGATCGGCGGCGGGCTCGCGCTCGCGGCGCTGACGCTGCACCTGCACAGCTTCGCCGCGATGCTCGCGTGCCTGTCGATCGCGGCGACGCTGATCTTCGCCGCGCTGCCGATCTTCTGGGCCGTACCGACCCGCTACCTGTCGGGCAACGCGGCCGCGGCCGGGATCGCGCTGATCAGCAGCCTCGGGATCACGAGCGGCATCGTCAGCCCGTGGGTGATCGGGATGATCCGCACGCGCACCGGCAGCATGGATCTCGCCGTGTACCTGCTCGCCGCGCTGCTGGTGGCCAGCGGCGCCGCGCTGATGCTCGGCGTGAAGGGCGAAAGCGCGCCACGCGGCTGAGCACGTGACGACCGGTCGCGGCCCGCGGGCGGCGGCGGCCGGCGCTTCCTCTTCGCCCGCACCCGAATCCATCGAGGAGACGATCGATGTCAGCCCCTCTTCACGCGCACGCCGCACCGGCCGCCGCGTCCGCCGCCGGTTCGACGGATGCGGCCGACGACGATGCGCTGTACCGCCGTATCGGCCTGCGGATCGTGCCGTTCCTGTTCATCTGCTACATCGTGTCGATCCTCGATCGCAGCAACATCGGCTTCGCGCAGTTGCAGATGCGGCAGGATCTCGGCCTGACCGACGCGATGTACAGCCTCGGCGCGGTGCTGTTCTTCGTCGGCTACGTGCTGTTCGAGGTGCCGAGCAACGCGCTGCTGCGCCGCTTCGGCGCGCGCCGCACGTTCGCGCGGATCATGTGCCTGTGGGGCGCGGTGTCGGTCGCGATGATCACCGTCGACAGCGCCAGGCACTTCTACGTGCTGCGCTTCCTGCTCGGGCTGTTCGAGGCCGGGTTCTTTCCGGGCGTGGTGTTCTACCTGACGTACTGGTACCCGGCGCGGCGGCGCGCGTCGGTGCTGTCGATCTTCTACGCGGGCGTCGCGGTGGCCGGGATGGTCGGCGGGCTGCTGTCGGGCTGGCTCATGCGCGGGATGTCCGGCGTGATGGGGCTGCACGGCTGGCAATGGATGTTCGCGATCGAAGGCGCGCCCGCGATCCTGCTCGGCGTGGTCGCGTGGTTCTGGCTGTGCGACCGGCCGGAGCACGCGCGCTGGCTGTCCGACGCCGAGCGCGAGCGGCTCGCGGCGGACCTCGCCGCCGACCGCGCCCG